>JAAURL010000078.1 GCA_012032235.1 Akkermansiaceae bacterium
GGTGAAAATATTGAGTCGTTCTTCAATTGGAAATCCGGGAACCCAACTCAGTGAATCTAGCAAAGAAAGATCACGCAGCACTGTCCCGAAAACCAAAATACCGATAAAGCCCAGCACAACGGATGGAATGGCTTGGATGAACTCAATCACCGGTTTGATGATTCCTTGTTCACGGCTGGAGGCAAATTGATTCACATAAATGGCGGCACCAATGCCCGTCGGAATTGCAATGATCAATGCCACGATGGAAATCATCAACGAGCCAACGGCTAGCGGTAAGACGCCGTAAAAATCTTGCCACTCCCCACCTGTGACCCAGTCATTGCCGGTGAGGAATGAGGAAATTGCGCGGCTAAGTGGCACGGGCTCGTCGTATTTCCATTCATTGAGGAGCGACGGCGTCTTCTCGAGATCCGCAATCAGCAGCGGCATGGTGGAATTGGCGACTTTCAGCAATCGCTTTGCCTCTGGCTGGGTGAGATCTTTATTAAATTGCTGCGTAAGGCCGCTCAGCGATTCCTTGAGCTTGTTATGAATTTCAATACAAGTAGGACGGCGTTCTAGCAGAGCTTTGATCGGGCCTGCGGTGTCTGGAACTTCGGCTAGGGATGCTTTTGCATCGGCGATGAGCTTTTCGCGGGCAACGGAATCTTTTGTGTTTTCGGCAGCAGCGAGGAGGGTGCGGCGGTTGCGCTCTAGCAGGTCTGCCTGGTCGAGCTTTTCTTTCGTCCCCCGGACTGTTTCCGACAGTTCGGAAACTAATGAACTCAACTCAGAGCCTGCGTTGCTGAAGCTGTCGATATTGGCGCGCATGGCTTCCAGTGGCGCGGAGTGTTTCTGTTGGGCGGCAGAAAATGCCTCGGAAAGACTCGTCACTAGCGGTGGATCATCGGTCGCATCGATGGCTTGCTGGCGGATAGACTCGATCAAATCTTGGCGCTCATTTTCAGTCAGATGCGGCGTTATTGGCAGGGAGGAAAGTGCTTTCGCTTTCTGTTTTTCGAAATTCGCCTTCAGCGTGACGATCATTTCAGAGTTTTCGCCGCCTTCAGTTTGGGGATTATTCAGGATGAGATCGCGAGTCCCGCTCACTTGCGCGGTATAAGCATTATAGAGTGCACTTGCTTCTTCTGTCCGGCGCAGTTCAGCAGCCGCTTTGCCATTGATTTCTGCGAAGTAAGCCCGATTGAGAACGCTCGATAACTGCTCGTGAGCAGTTAGATTTTCCTAGAAATATCGACGAATTCCAGCCCCGCGACGCGGTAAATCTCCAGCTCTCGCCGATAACCAGGGAAAAAACCGAGGCCTTCTTTGAGGAGGAAAACGATGATCAATGTGAGGATGACCACCGTCAGCCCAGCGTTGGAAGCGAAGAAAAATCGGATCGCCTTTTCAGCGGAAAAACCACGTTTCTGGAAACGGTGAGTTTGTCGGGGCGATAAAGTTTTTTCCTGCGGCATGTGCGATTGTTGAGTTCCTAGATTGCCCTCACCGATAGGACAAGGCGGATTGAGTGACAGAAGTGTTTTTTAATAGCGATGGATTCGGAACCTCTCGATTTTTTCTCTCGCAAATCTTGCAAGCTCCCAGTTGGTGGTTTACTTCCCAGTCCCTATGGCAACCTATCGAGTTCTGGTTTCTGACCCTATTTCCGAAAAAGGCGTGGATGCGCTACGTGCTGCTCCAGAGATTTCTGTGGATGTGAACACTGGCCTAAAGCCAGATGAGCTTCTCAAAATCATCGGCGATTATCACGGCCTCGTCGTCCGCTCACAAACAAAGGTCACTCCGGAAGTTTTCGCCGCGGCGAAAAATCTGAAAGCGATCGGCCGCGCCGGCGTCGGCGTGGATAATATCGACCGTGCTGCGGCGACAGATCATGGCGTGGTCGTGATGAATACGCCCAGCGGTAACACAATTTCCACGGCTGAGCACGCCTTCACGTTGATGCTCTCGCTGGCTAGGAATATCCCTCAAGCCCATGCTTCCATCATCGCAGGGAAATGGGATCGCAAGTCTTTTGAGGGTGTGGAGATTTTCGGGAAGCGCCTCGCGATTCTCGGAATGGGCCGCATCGGCACAGAATTTGCGAAGCGCGCTCAAGCCTTTGGGATGAACGTTGTGGCTTATGATCCTTTTCTCACCGCAGCTCGTGCGCAATCGCTAAAAGTGGAACTCGCAGAAAGTGCGGCAGTCGCACTCAGCGGAGCAGATGTTGTCACGCTGCACATCCCGCTGACGCCTGAAACGCAGCACATTCTCAATGCGGAGCGCATCGGCCTGATGAATCCCGGCGCGCTGATCATTAACTGCGCCCGCGGTGGTCTTGTCGATGAGTCTGCGGCAAAGGCCCATCTTGGTTCCGGTCATTTGGCAGGTATCGCTCTCGATGTGTTTGAGACCGAGCCGCCGACCGCTGAGTTCCCGCTTTTGGGCGCGAAAATGCGTTTTCACTCCACACTTAGGCGCTTCTACTGCGGAGGCGCAGGAAAACGTCGGCATCGAAGTCGCCCACCAAGTGAAAAATTTCCTCACCACCGGGGAAATCGTAAATGCGGTGAACATGCCAAACCTCGATAGCCGCACACTGGAAAGCGTTGGTCCGTATCTCGATCTAGCGAATTCTCTCGGCAAACTTCTATCCAAAATCGCGCCCGCCCAGTGCGATGCCATCCGCGTTTCCTATCTAGGTCCAGTTTCTGAATTGGATACGGAGCTGATCACTCGCAAAGTTCTCACTGGCTATCTCGCTTCTGCTCACCACGAAGCCCAGGTGAACTTGGTCAACGCTCCCGCGATTGCGAAAGCTCACGGCATCCGTATCACAGAATCGACTGCCGCTCTCGCCACGAACTGCACCGAGCTGATCGAAGTCTCCGCTGTGAAAGGTGACGAAGTCTGCACGGTAGCAGGCACTTTCTTCGGAACATCCGCTCGCATTGTCCACATCGCCGGTCATTACGTGGAAACTAACCCGACTGGGAAATTCCTATTTGTCGAAAATGACGACCGTCTAGGCATCGTCGGGACCATTGGAACTTCTCTCGGTGGTGCCGCCGTCAACATTGCGAACATGGCTCTCAGCCGCACCAGCGACCGCTCCCGTGCCGTCACCGTCATCGAAGTGGATACTGAGCCATCGGCAGAGCTCCTTGAAAAACTGCGTGCTACGCCAGGAATTATCCGTGTTCTCAGTTTTGAACTTTAGAAAAATCCATTAAATCGTTAAAAATCCGTTGCCAACCCTGACTTAGATTACTTACATTTTTCCCAGCATGAAAAAACTCCTATCCATCGCAGCAATCTTTACTGCACTCAGCGGCCTAGCTGTTGCCGACATCCAAGCTCCTCCAGGCTCTACATACACCTCTTCACGTAAGCTCGGCCGTGCCCTCAGCAATATCGTGTATGGTTTTATCGAGATTCCAGAACAGATCGTTCGCAAAAACGATCAGTATGGCCGCAAAGCAGGTTTCTCCTACGGAGCAGTCGATGGCACCAGCCGTGCGATGCGCCGTCTCGGTTATGGTTTCTACGAGCTCTTTACTTTCACTTGCCCAACCTATCGTGGCACCTTCAAGCCACCGTATGAGCGTTGCGGTGAAGACAACCGTATTCAGATGAATCCGCACGACGGACTCTCTGAATTCCCTCCTGAACTCGGGTTTGAAGGTGGCTTCCAATACAGCCGCAGTCAAAGATACTAAGAGTTTAGTAATTTATTTTTCATCCCGTCAGTGGTTTCCTACTGACGGGATTTTTTTTGTTTTGTGAGCTGAGCCGCCAAACAGGCTGCTTTGCGGCGAACCTCTAAAAAAGCCGCTTAATTTTCGGATATGGTATATGGTATCACCTAGCAGTTCTACTCTGAATCGACTCGATGAGTGAATTTCCCGTTTCTTTCTGATGCCGCATGTGTAGGCCCACCAAAAATGCAATCGTGATGAGAGTCATCGCTAGAAATATCGTTCCGAAGCTACTGCCGCTAGATTCCGCTGGCTCATATGTTGCATATTGGCGTGCTACGGGTGAAGGCTGTGGGCGATCAAATTCTGAATTGGCAGGCTTCAACAACGGCGCCGCGACTTCGGCGTTTTTTTCAAGTTCTAGAGTTTCGATTTCGGCTTCTGTGAGCAGGAAATCAAACGTCGCATCACCCACTTTGACGTTTAATCCATTTAAAAGTGGAATCACTCTGTGGTGCATTTCGTTGAGTGAAACGCCGTTGGTCGAACCTAGATCGCGCAACTCGTAGCCGCCCTTAATCCGGCGCATTTCTGCATGGTGTTTAGAAACCGAACCACAATCGATCACGATGTCATTATTCAGTTCTCGCCCCATGGTGACGACTTGAGTGCCCAAATCGAATCGATAGGGCTGTGGATTTTTCTCCGGAACGGTGATGGTAATGCGGGGCATAAGTCTGAAACGGTTAAGTTTTTCTGTTCCTAGCGTAAAATCTGCGAAAACAAGATGATTTTCTCTCTGAAATCCGCTTGGTTGGAAGAGGAAATTTACCAGCGGACCGCAGCAGCAGCCCAAGTAAGACCCGCGCCAAAGACGACGAGCACGATGTTGTCACCACGTTTGAACGCGCCGGAGCGATTTGCCTCATCGAGAGCAATGGCAACTGCTGCGGCTGAGGTATTTCCGTATTTATCTAGATTTACAAAAACACGGTCGTTCGGCACCAGGAGACGGTCTGCGATGGCATCGATGATTCTTAGATTCGCCTGATGAGGAATCACGCAAGCGATGTCTTTCGCTTGCAAACCAGCACGCTCGATGACTTTTTCCGCTGCTTCTTTCATCCGATTGACGGCGTGTTTGAAGACCTCCTTACCAAGCATATTCAGGGTGAAAAGATGATCATTCACGTTGTCAGAAGTGATAGGGCATGCTGTGCCACCACCGGGAATATTCAGCAAATGAGTGAGATTACCATCGCTGCCCATTTCCGTTGCAAGAATCGATCCTTCCTGCGGTTCAGCACGGCGTAAAACGGCCGCACCAGCGCCGTCACCAAAGAGCACGCAAGTCGCGCGATCTTCCCAATTCGTCACAGCCGAGAGCTTCTCTGCGCCAATAATCAACGCGTTTTCAAAAGCACCGCTAGAAATCAGGCGTTTGGCGATTTTCATTGCATACAAAAATCCCGAACAGGCAGCGGATATATCAAAAGCGACTGCTCCCATGGAGCCAAGGTTCTGTTGCACATAACAAGCTGTCGCAGGAGTGGGAGTGTCAGGGGTAATCGTAGCGACGATGATGAGTTGAACATCTTTAGCTTCTATCCCTGCTTGCTCGAGGGCCTTTCTAGCAGCATGAGTCGCCATGTGAGAGGTGAACTCTCCGGCAGCTGCGATGCGGCGCTCACGAATGCCTGTGCGGCTGACAATCCACTCGTCGCTGGTATCCACTCGCTTAGAAAGCTCCTCATTAGTAAGGACTTTCTCCGGCACATAACTACCAGTTCCTGCGATGCACACTTGAAATTCGGACGTCGTTTCGCTCATGCGGCTGAAGACTGTAATCGCGGAACCGCCTCCACAAGTGCGAAGTAAAGCAATCCGAACAATGGCGCTATTTTTGGCACAATACTTAAAATCGCGACAAAAAACTTGCATCGAGCTAATTGCGTCACATAATCGCGCCATGAATGCAAACATCACAGAAAGAATCCTGCAAATCCTCTCCGCGGCTCCTCAGGGCTTGAGCAGTGAAGAAATTAATCTAAAAATCGATGGGGGTCCACGCAGAACACTTCAAAGAAAGCTCGCAGAGATGCTTCAAACTGGCGTAATCGTCAGGGCTGGAGCGGCTCGCGCCACCCTTTACTACGCTAATCGCGCCAAAATCACGCCAATCGCACCAATCGCGCCAATCGCGCCAGAATCGCGCCAGAATCCTATTCAATATCGCGTCTCACCTAATGAATTCGTGTCTTCTGTGAGAGAAAATCCAGCCGAGTATAACCCAAAGAGAATCTCCGAAAGTGGTCCGAAATACACAGAAGCTTCTCAAGAAGTAGTCAGCATCATTCGCACACCACAACATCTGAGAAATCCCACAGGATACAGGCGTGAGTTTCTCGATGCCTATCAGCCAAATGAAACCTATTATTTGCCTGAAGAGCTACGCGAGAAACTCCGGCTGATCGGTAAAAATGACGCTTACGATAATCTCGCACCAGGCACTCATGCGCGGCAGGTTTTGGATCGACTCATTATTGATCTTTCATGGAACTCCAGCCGTCTCGAAGGGAATACCTATTCCTTGCTCGAAACCGATTTTCTACTCGAACAAGGGAAGTCAAATGAGCCTCTTCGGGCGAAAGAAGCCGTGATGCTCTTGAATCACAAGTCAGCGATCGAGTTTCTCGTCGAAGACCCAGATGCGCTGAAATTCAATCGCTATACATTCTTGAATCTACACGCGGCACTCACTGCGGATCTCATGAGTAATTATGAGGCAGAGGGAAAGCTGAGGGAAGTTCCCGTGGGCATCGGGGGCAGTGTCTATCATCCTTGCAATAAGCCACAGGTGATTGAAGAATGCTTCGATCTAATTCTGCAAAAAGCAGCTACGATTCATGATCCGCTGGAATGCTGCTTTTTCCTGATGGTTCATTTGCCATATCTTCAGCCTTTTGAAGATGGGAATAAACGCACTTCGCGGTTGGCGGCGAATATTCCGCTCATCAAAAGCAATATGTCTCCACTGTCGTTTGTGGGCGTGCCCATTCGCAGTTATGCGGATGGGATTCTGGCGATTTATGAGTTGAATCGTATTGAGCCGATGCTGGATGTCTTTGCATGGGCTTACGAGCAATCTGCCGGAAAATACATGACGATTCGACAAGAAGTGGGAGAACCTGATCCTGTATCGACACGTTATAGAATAGAGATTAAAGACCGAATTCGTGATGTGGTGGTGCAGCGACTCAGTAAGCCTGAAGCCGTGCGTTTCATCAGGCAGTGGGCGAACCAAAGCGTTACAGCTTCGGACCGCGACGCTTTTATCACTTGTGTAGAAAAGCGGCTGCTCGCCTTGAGCCAAGGAAATATCGTCAGGGCAAGCATTCGCCCTTCGGAATTTGAAGCTTGGTGGCCGATCTGGAAAGGCTGGGCCTAACCAGTGCCGTCCTCTTTGCCGGGGGCGGCATTTTTTGGGAAAAGCTACACTTCAACCGTTGCCGATTTTTGGATCGTGGCGAGAGCTTCTTCGATTCTTGGATTTACGCCTTTTTCAACGGTTTCCAGACCGACACGAATTGCATTTCTCACAGCCAGCGCGGTAGATGAACCATGGGCGATGATGACTACGCCATTGACGCCTAACAGCGGGCTACCACCGTAGGTCTCGTAGCTGCTTTTTTCCTTTAAAGCTTTAAACGCGCCTTGAGCGAGCATCGCCCCGGCGATTCGCAGAGGATTTCCTTGAATTTCGGTTTTTAACCACTTTGAAACTGCTTTGGCTGTCGCCTCAATGGTTTTGAGCATGATGTTGCCTACAAATCCATCACAAAGCACGACGTCTAATTCCGTCTCGAAAAGGTCACGTCCCTCGACGTTTCCAACGAAAGTAATGCCCGGCGTGGCCTTGAGGAGCTTGAAAGCTTCCTTGGTGAAAGTGGTGCCTTTTTCGTCCTCTTCACCGTTTGACATCAGGCCGACTTTCGGATTTTTCACACCTAACACACCGCGGGCGAAAGCCGTTCCCATCACCGCATAGGCCACGAGGTGCTCTGGTTTTGCCTCGGGATTCGCACCCGCGTCCAAAATGTGACAAATGCCGTGTTCGTTCGGCAGCGCAGAGGCGATTCCGGCACGATCCACGCCAGGGAGCGTCCGCAGTTTCAAGGTCGCCGCTGCGACAGCCGCACCTGTATTTCCCGCAGAAACAAAAGCATCTGCCCGGCCATCTTTCACCATGTCCATGGCAATGTTGATCGAGGACAGCTTCTTCTTACGGACCGTTTTCGCGCCTGGCTCAGCCATGCCGATGGTCTCGGGAGCGTGGATGATGCTTACGCGGGAATCATTAAATCCAGTCCCTGTTTCTTACATTCTGCATGTAAAACATCCTCCGCACCGACCAAATAAAGGTGTTGTAGCTTAGGATGGTAACGCAGCGCATCGATGGCTCCACCGATGTTTACGGCGGGGGCGTTGTCCCCACCCATAGCGTCTAGGGCGACTTTCATTCAGATTTGTTAGGAAAAACGGAGACTAAATTCCTGAATACGAAAAATTACCGCGAGGGCGAAACCCCAAGCGGCAATCGTTTCGTGAAAAACATTTCTAAATTCAGAGAGCTTCGACTTCCAGCACTTGGCGATTACGATAGTAACCGCAAGATGGGCAGGCAATGTGCGAAGGCACTTTACTGCCGCACTCTGGGCAGCTTTTGAAGATAGGTGCACGCCAGCGAGTGGCACCGCGGCGCATTTTTTGGCGGCTTTTAGATTGGCGTCTTTTTGGTACGGCCATGGTGGTGAGGTCAGTTAGTGTTGGTCCTTTAGGTCCTTAAGTATGTCGAGAGCTGACCAGCGGTCATCACTCCCGGCGCGGGGCGGATTGGGTAGCTCATCTTCTGCCGACTTGTCCACTGATAAATATCGGGAATCGATTTCGCACTTCTGCGGCACGTCTCCTTCTTCACATCTCGGGTCGATTGGAAAGTGGATCAAAATCTCTTCCCGCATGGCTTCCGTGACATCGATTTCACTCTCTTTCCAATTTCTATCGAAAGCGCAGCGTCTTCCAAGCGGATCGTCTGCACGAAAGGATGCAGCGTCCTCACACAGGTAAATTCAAACGCCGCGGAAAGCGAACCTGTGAGTAATAGCTCAGACTCAAATCTCTGAGCATGAATGTCATAAACCAAAGAACTCACAGCCTGTGCATCATCTTCTGGCAGGTCGAAAATGTCCTTCGGCAGTTCTCCGGAAAACGCCTTCCCATCTTCTGGCAAGTTCACCAGGTCGATCACTAAGTGCTCTTTCATGGGGGACATCCTAACTCACTCAGACTCGCCGCCAAGTCACAATTCTCCCTCACGAATCACGGCTCGCTGCTCATTCGATACTCTGAAAATGAATCGAGCGCTTTTCATCAATATTTTATATCTCTTAATCAATGCATTACGTAAAAATTGTTCTTTCGCTCTCGATATTTCGTAAAACTTAAGGAATTTTTTCAAATTTTGGCCACTTCGTGAGCTGCTGGTCATTTGCGAAAATTTTCTTCGCACCTAGATTGAAAGGAAACGTCTTCCAGGAATCGTCGTAAGTCCTAGCTATTCTTACATATTTACATTATAACTACATTTGATCAAACACCACATATTGTATTGTGAATAATTTGTGGATACTACATGAGCAAAAATCGGTTTGACTCGGCCCACAGATTGCTAGAAGCATTCGTCCCGCTTGGGATTCTTTATCGCCCACAAAATCATCCAAATTCAGCTCTTTCTAAACCATGTCTGCAACATTCACAGCCCCAGCTAAAACCACCACCGTTTCTCTTGGTAACAAGACCTTCGTGCTCGATCGCGAAAAGTCCGAACAGGCCTACAACAACAAACGCGTTATCAACGGTAAAGAAACGATGTTCTTCAACATTCTCCCGCTGAAATATCAGTGGGCTTACGATCTCTACAAGACGATGAAGAACAACCACTGGGAGCCGGAAGACATCACGATGCAAAAGGATGTAGAGCAATGGCGCTCCGACGAAATCTCCGATGTGGAGCGCTGGATCATCAAAATGGGCATTGGCTATTTCTCCGCAGCGGAAGGAATCGTCGGCGATAACGTGCTCCACGTCGTCCGCGAAGTCGTCACAGCTCCCGAGCTAAAGCTCGTTCTGGGCCGCCACGCTCACGAGGAAAATATCCACGCGGATTCGCTCGTTTACATGATTTCCTCCCTCGGCATCAATCCGCATGAGTGTGAAGCGATGTTCGAAGACGTGCCATCCATCACGGCGAAAAACAACTTTGTCGTCTCGAATAGCCGCGCTCTTCGCCGCGACATCGACCTAACCATCACGGAAAATAAGCAGGCTCTCGCAAAAAACATTTTCATGTTCGGCCAGGTCATGGAAGGCACTCAGTTTTACGGCCTTTTCGGCATGATCTTGAGTCTTTATCGTCAGAACAAATTCCCCGGAATCGGCCAAATGTTCCGCTACACGCTGCGCGATGAGTCGAACCACATCGAAGTTTTCCGCAATCTCTTGATGGATCTCATCGATGAAAATCCCGACATCTGGACAGAAGATTTCCGCGAAGATCTCCGCAACACCATGGCAGAGGGCATCCGCTTAGAAAAACAATTCATCCGCGATTGCCTCCCTGTGGCCGGCATCGGTCTCAATTCTGCGGATTTCGAATCCTACATCGACTACATCGCTGACCGCCGCCTAACAAGTTGCGGCCTCGCTCCACTGAACCAAGACACCGTCAATCCATTCCCATGGCTTGCCGAAATGATGGACATCAAGAAGGAGCAAAATTTCTTCGAAGGGCGAGTCACGGAGTACCAGAAAGCATCCGCGCTTAGCACGGTGGATGATGATGAACTGTGATTAGTTTACTAGTTCTCAGTGTTCAGTTTTCAGGAAGAAATAAGAGAATATGGCTACTACCTTTGGGGATCTTGAAGTTTGGAAACGTGGCTGTCAGTTGGCAGTCGACGTCTGTGTGGTGAGCTCAGAACACAGCTCTACATCAGCGAACGCGTTCGAAAAGCCCTCGATCAAGAACCCATCGTCGGCTCACGCGATATGATCAAGGAAACCCGAGAAATTTCAGCGATGCTCCACGGTCTAATCCGCAGTGTCGAATCCCGCCCCCTAAATTCCCCTACCAACTTTCCCACTTTTTAAAACATGTACCGCTCCCTAAATCTCAACGAAGACCTTGCTCTAAAGCAAGTCGTCACAGACCGCTTTTCCCTAACAGATCGCGGATTTGCTTGGCGCGAAACGCTCTCCACGGAGAAACGCGCTCCCGTCACTGATATTACCATCACTCGTGGTTCCACGGATAAACACTTCTCCTTAGAAGATGTTGCAGATGCCATTGGAGATTCTCTCGCCGATCTCCTCATCTCCCGTAGCGAGGACGAAAAATCGATTTTCTCCGACGTCAACCGCAAGTTCGTTTCGGATGTCGCCTATAGCGTCGCTAATTCCCTAACTAAATCTCTCGACGAAGGTGGGCGCCTGCGCCTTTCCGAAGGAGATCTCTATCTCCTTATCGAAAAAGCTTTGTTAGAAAACGAAGCTTACGACGTGGCAAAATCTCTCGCCTTCCGCCGCTCCATGGAAAAAAACGGCACTGTCGATCTTTCCGTAGAGCCTGTTAGCCTCCCCGTCCGCCTCATCCGCCGCAATGGAAATGTGGTGCCGTGGTCCGAGACAAAAATCGAGATCGCCGTTCGGAAAGCCTTTCTCACGATTAAGGAAAACCCAGAACCCGCCATCGACATCGCCCGTGGAGTGACGGAGCGCGTCCGCCAGGGAGATCAATCCTTTGTCCATATCGAAGATGTGCAGGACATGGTGCAGGAAGAGCTCATGAGCCAAGGCTTCTACAAAGTGGCCACTCACTACATCCGCTACCGCGATGAGCGCGCCCGTCTCCGTCGTGAAGAGGAAGATAACTCAGATGATCCGAACCAAGAGTTGATGGTTACCATCACCACGGATGATGGGATTTCCTCCTTCTGGGATGGCACCGATCTCCGCAAGCGCATCGCCTACGCCTCCATCGGCCTGGATTTAAATCTAACGGATTCTGAAATCGAGCGCGAACTCCGCCGCTCTGTCGGCACGGAGATTTCTGAAAAGGATCTGAAAAACACGATCATTCTCAATGCCAAGGCGCTCATCGAAAAAGACGCTGATTTCGCGAAATTCGCTGCCCGCATCTTGCTTTCCTATATCTACGAAGAAGTGTTAGATTGGAACATTGTTCGCGATGGTGTGGATCGTTTAAAAGCCGCGCACAAAGCTGCTTTCAAATCCTATCTGAAATACGGCGTCTCCATCAAGCGCCTCAATCCAGAGCTGTTAGAAGTCTATAATCTCGATAAACTCGCGGAAGCATTCGACCCGACTGCGGATCTCGATTTCGACTATCTCGGTATTCAGACGCTCTATGATCGCTACTTGATCGTCGATAAAACTGGCAACAAACATCGCCGTTTAGAAACGCCGCAATTCTTCTGGATGCGCGTCGCCATGGGCCTTTTCAAGCGGGAGAAAACTGCGCCAGAAGACTGGGTCATCCGCCTTTACAATCTCTACAAAGGCCGCCGCTTCTGCTCCTCCACACCCACGCTATTTAACTCCGGCACCCTCCACAGCCAGCTTTCCAGTTGCTATCTTTACAAAGTGGACGACTCCATCGAGTCGATCATGTATCGCGGCATCGCGGAAAATGCATTCCTCTCGAAATGGGCCGGCGGCCTCGGTGGATCATGGACCGCCGTCCGCGGCACGGGTGGCTACATCCAGGGCACCAATGGCGAATCCCAAGGGATCATTCCTTTCCTAAAGCTCCACAATGACCAACTCGTCGCCGTCAACCAAGGCGGAAAACGTCGTGGCTCCGGCTGCGCCTATCTGGAAACTTGGCACAACGACATCGAAGACTTCCTAGATCTCCGGAAAAATACCGGTGATGAGCGCCGCCGGTATGACGGCCCCGGCTTGCAAGACATAGGGCGACGGTGGCGCGGCGATCCGATCGGGGAGCGACGGTGCGACGATCGACCGGAGCGTTGATGAAGGCGAGTTGACGATCCTGCGCGGTTGGCGTCGCCGGTTGCGGCGAAAACCCGAGAGTGCCCAGGTTTGGAATGGTCTCAGGTGTGGCAACGGGAAGC
>JAAURL010000079.1 GCA_012032235.1 Akkermansiaceae bacterium
TTGAACGCTCCGAATCGGCGAGTTGGCGGCACCGAGTTACGAGAAGACTTCAGGAAACGCTTCGATGACGGATTCCTCATCGGGAGGGATGATCTGTGTTCGCTCGAAGGCTCGGAGTTTCCCAGACTCATCAAGGTAGTGCTCAGGGTAATAACGCCAGTTAGTGTCTAGCGCAGCTCCACACCCAATGCACATCTTACCACTCAAATGGGCATCCAGATCAGGCTCGATATAAAGCTGCTTCGTCACATTCACGGCATAGACCTTACCGCAGGCGGTGCAGCAGATCAGACGATGCCCCATATCGCCTTCAGGATAGGTGATGAAAAGTTCACCTTTAAGCCCCGTCCTCCAGCATCTCACTTGTTCGGTTTTCATTCGATGAGTCGGACGGTGCCGTTAAGGACATTGGTGTTCGTTGTTCCCGGTAGTCGCACTGATGGGGCTGAGATGCTGTCCACATTATGGAAGGGCAACCTCTCAACGTAGTTCCTTGGTGCGACGCTCGTGGATGCATTGATTCCGGGATTATATTGCACCTTTAAGACTGAAGGCGTAACGCCCGGGTTGTGGTGGGCAAATTCGGCAATCGCTCCTTCGGCAGTATTATTCACATACGTTCCACCGGAGCCTAGTCGGCCCGGAGCTGTTCCTGCCCTAAACCCGTTTTGCTGAATCAAAGGGACTACATCTGGATGGGTGGCATGGTAGCCTACTCTATTTGCGGCAAGGGAGGAGCCGCCAAAATCGCTACGCTCCGCCAAGGCCGCCGCATTTCCCATCGTAACCCAAGTTAGGCTGATGAGGAGCACCAGCAGCCATCGTAATAGATGAAAACCTCTAGCTCGTCCCATCATAATGGCACTAGGAGTCCTTCCGCCTCAGCGAGATTCTTTTGCTTGGTGTCAAAAGTGAGAAACTCGACTGCTCCGAGGTGAAGCGCCGTGGCGACGTGAAGCACGTCAAAACCGCGGTATCCTTCGGTCCACGTATATTGGGCCGACAAACGTTCAGCAATGCTTGCGACATCCGCCCAGTCTACCGGAACGACTACGACCACTCCACCTGCAATATTGGCCTGTAGTTTCGCCAACGCCATCTGAGCGGAGGATCGATCAAAGCCTTTGGCTGGGTCCTTCGTATGCAAGTAGGCTTGCCAGCGCAGAGATTGGCGGAATTCAAAGAGCAAGGGCGACGAGACATGCAGTGCTTCTGGCATCTGTGCTGCGTGCTGAGCCGCCGTCGCGGAGTTCATCTGGATGCGATACAACGCACACAGAAAGGAGGTGTCAGGATAGGCGATCACCCCAGATCTCCCTCCCGTTCTGCATCCCTCATGGCTTGAACCTCGGCATCGGAAAACATGCGATCGCCCCAGATTTCCTTGAGCTGCGCCATAAAATCTACTTTTGGCACCGCCTTCGGTGTTGATGGCGGTGTCGCCATCAACTGGGCGAAAGCACGTCCACGTTTGATAATCTGCACGGTTTCTCCGTGCTCTATCCAAGAAGAGACGCGGCGGAAGTTGTTTCTGAGGTCTGCGACAGTTGCGGTTTTCATGATACAGTATTTCTATCACCAACCCAAAAACTGTCAAGGGGCTAATCTTGTCAACGATCAACTCAATGACCGCAGATGGCCTAAGTGGCAAGGTCACCCACGCCGGGGCGCGGAGCCTACGGCGAATCGGGAGTTGGCGAAGCAGCACACAAGCGGAATGAAACCGATGAGAGTGAAAGTATTTCTTCAACACCGTCATCTCGCAAAATTTTTACCTCATCAAAAGGCGGAGCCTGCGAAAAGCCGCCACTGCTTGATCCCATTGATACGAAGGTTCCCACAATCGGCTGAAATGCGCGAATACTGTACCGATATTTTCCCTTACCGATGTCGTTCGTGGCCACGCAGAAAGGTTGAATATCCGCTCTTTTACCAAGTAGTTGCCTGCCAACGAGTAACCTCCAGTTCTCGTCGAGCCAATCCTCAAAAAAATATGCGTCACCATCCCAGTCGTGATTCTGGAGAACAGTCTGGAAAGTGGGCCAGCTTCGCACGAGGAAGTCTCGAAATTGAGTAAGCACACAAGCAAGTTTATCAGCTTCTGAAAGTTGGTTGTCCATGTCTATTCCTCCAAACAAGGAAGTTTCTTTTTCTCCAGAGGCCCCTTGTAATCTCGAAGACGATTTACATCGACGTGATTCGGCTCACGATACTTGCCCCAATCTTTCGGGTCGATGTGGTATGATCGGCCTGTTTTCGGATTTACATATCCTCCCGTTCCTCCAGCCGGGTCAGGTCCACTCTTCGTGTAACCTTTCTTGGTAAACATTTCATCAATCTGTGCCGCTGTTTTGTCCTTGAACGGATTACCGAGCCCCTTGCCTCCACTATTTGCGGCAAGGGAGGAGCGGCCAAAATCCCTATTTTCTCCCATTGCCGGGCCGCTCATCGAAATGAGCAGTGTCAGCAACAACAAAATCAGTCTGATCATAGAGCCATGTCAATTCTACTGTTCGGTTTCCTTCATCGTAGTGGCAATTTGGATTAATCTGTCTGTGAAGTCTTCGGTCACCTGTCTGTTTTCGGAAATTCCCATTTGCTCTGTTGCAAGCCACCAGAGGTAACTCGAAACATCATTGCGACTATCCGGCAACTTCAGGAGTTCACATATCCTTGGCACGTAAGCAACGTATTCATCCTGTGCTTCCGGAATGTTCCTGATTCCGATTGGATCCCATTCATTGAGAACTGCAGAATGAACTGCTTGATGTAGTGCTTTCGTATTCATGGAGCGCCTGGGATCACAGTTACAACTCTACCGGATGCGGTATCAGTAATGACGCGCACTCGATTTACTGGTTCAAAATAACCGGTTGTTCCAGCACCAGTTGGGAACGTGGTTCCTCGCTGGATCGTATTTTCTACAACCGATGGCATGAAGCCTCTGCCCTGCATCTGATCCAGTGCATGACCGGAAAACTCCCGACCGCCAATCGTAGTTCGGATATTCTGTGGGCCAGGAACCTGCATTGGGTTCCCAAGTCGTCCTACCGGAAGCTTGGCAGCATCATCAACTAGTCCCACTCCCCCCTTTGCGGCTGTCAGTGTTGGCTTTGCTAGATCAGCAGCTTCATCTGCATGTTTAAAGACCTTGCGAGCCTTTAGTATGTCTCCACCCGGAATAAGTCCAATCGCAGCCATTCCGAATCCGCGAATATCCCCCGTATTTACGGCATTACCCATATCTTGTAAATCCATGGCAATTCCCGCTGGAGTGAAACCAGCAGCAACTACGGTGACCGCTCCTAGTTTCTCAACTTCTGCACTTGTCGATGCATTCCCCGTCCCGTAGCCACCGATGCATGCATACCTATCAGTGCACAGCCCAAATGGATCGTTCATGCTGATGGGATTTCCATCGGCATACGCAAACCAGTTGCTCCCGCCACTAAATCCAATCGGATCGGCGTTGAGGAAGCGTTTTAGGTAAGGACTGTAGTAACGAGCTCGCATGTGCAGCAGGCCGTTCGAGTCAGTCATCACGCCGTATTTCCCGTTGTAGAGGAAAGGCGTCTGCATGTTGCCTGTTTGATAGGCAATGCCGCCGTAGGGGGTGTATTCGGCTCTACCAATGGAGTTGCCGTTGTCGTTGGTTCTAACAACGGTGCTACCGACTTGGTCGTAGTGGTAGGTGATGGTGGTTTCGGGGGCGGCGCCGATCTTGTTAGATTCGTAGAGCAAGCCGATGCCGTAAACATAGTAGTTCCGGGTGCCGTCGGGATTGTGTTTTACTAAGAGACGGCTCAGGGAGCTGTTCGGATCGATGGTGTAGCGGGTGGTGCCCGTGCTATCAGTCATGCTGCGGCGGCGTCCTTCGGCATCGTAAATGTAGCTGACGCTCCCTGCGGTGCTGAGTTGGTTGCGGGAGTTATAGCTTAAGACCCAAGACGTAAGACTGGAAGAGGCAAGAGAAGTGGGCAGAGTCGCCGCAGTCATGTTGCCATCGGGGTCATGGACTACGTTGTTGCCGTTGAGTGTTAGAAGGCGGTTGTCGGCGTCGTACGTCGCGTTGTAGCTGGGTTCTGTCCATGGCTTGGGTTGCGGGACGGTGAATTTCTGGGTGATCTGGCTGGCGGCGTCGTAGCTGAATTTCTGAAAATGGAAGAGTTTACCATTTGCCGTTTCTCGCATGCTGAGAAGCTGGCTGGCAGCGTCGTATGCCATGGTGCAAGTGGTTCCATTCGGTCTAACAATTTGTACATTTCTGCCGATGCGGTCATACCGATAAGTCGTGAGGCGACCTGCCCAGTCGGTGACGGTTTCGAGTTGATTTCGGGCGTTGTAAGTATAGTTGACTTTGCGGCCTGTTGGGAAATCCGCATCTGGCGGATAAGTAATACTTGTTAGATTATCGGCTTGGTCGTAATCGTATCGGAGCAAGTCACCATCGGCATTGGTAAAGTTGATGAGGCGATTTCTGGCATCGTAATTTCGTGAAATGGTGGCCGCTCCTTCGGTGACAGTTTTGAGGTTACTCGCTAAATCATAGGTATAATCGACGACGCCTTTGGGATCGGTCTTTTTCTTTAGCCGCAGTCTGGTGTCGTATTCCATTGAGGTGAGATCACCTGATGGCTCAGTGACGGTCTTGGGCAGATCATTCAGGAAATAGCTGTTGCTGGTGATTTTCCCCGTTGGAGTTGTTAGACTCGTTTGGCGATTTGCATCATCGTAAACATACTGATAGCGATTATTTTTCCGGTTATAGAAATCGGTGCAGTTGCCGTTTGGATCATAATAATGGTAACTGTCTTTATCCGCGGGATCGGTGGCGATGGTAGGTTCGCTGCGAGCAGAATAGAATGACTCGCTCATGCGACCGAGTGCATCCGTCACGGTCTTGGTGCGACCGTTTTTATCATAAGAAGTAAAGCTGGATCGATTGAGTGGATCGCGGGCTTCGATCATGCGCTGGGCAGCGTCGTAGATCGGCGTGGTGGTGTGACCGAGTGAATTGTTAGATGAGCTGAGCCAGTCACGAGAATCGAAAAAATTGGTGGCGACATTATCCAACAATCCATTTGGGGTAGGAATGGCTGGCACGGTGGTGGTTTCCGCTTTTCCTGTCGCCCTGTAGGTGAAACTTGTTTCATTGCCGCGAGGATCGACTGTTTTTAGCAGGCGCCCTTCGTTGTCATAAAAATTCGTGACGATGGATGCAGGCTGGCCAGCAATGGATTGGCGGGTGCTTGTGAGAAGTTGGCGGCGCTTGTTATAAGTATTTGTCGTCACTTGGCCTAAGCCGTCTTTTATGGTCTCGACATCGCCATAGCTATTATAAGTAAACTCAGACACTGCTTGACCATTCACTTTGGTTAAAATCAGTTGGCCTAGAGTATTATAATCATTATCGGTCACGTTTCCTTCTGCATCCGTGACCGTATCGACTTCACCTGTTAGGGTGTAAGTGGTGTTGGTCACACGACCTAGTGGCGCGGTCACCTGCGTGGGTTGATGCTGAGCGTTGTAGGTGTTGATCGTGGTGATTTTGTCACGTTTATCCGTGGTGGTCTTTAAACGCAGCTGAGAATCGTAAGTGAAAAAGGAATCTTCACCTATGGGATCATTCGAACGGGTGAGATTGTTGTTGGTATCGAAGTAGTTTTCGGTACGTTCGAGTTCAGGGGTGCGAGAAACGATTTGTCGGTCATGCCCATCAAAAGCGATACTTGGCTGATTTCCCACAGCATCGATGGTGCCGATGCCACGGCTGCGCTCATCGTAGAGGTAGCACATGCGGCCACCTTGTGGATTTTCCTCAACATTGCAGAAGCCTGAATACGTGAGTTTATACTTTTTGCTAGAATCGCCATAATTCCACTGCTCGGTCACGCGATCTTCCGAATCATAGAAATTCTCGATGATCGTTCGATTGGATGGGTCGATGGTCTTTTTGAGTCGATGCTGTGTATCGTATTCATAGCGCCAGATTTTACCCTCCACATCGGTGACCGATGTTAGGTCGTCACCGGTGTAGCCGAATGTAACAGTCCTGCTTCCTGCAGGGTCTGTGATCGACGTAATTTTGTCTCCTGACCAACTGAACGTAATACTCCTATTGTAAACATCGAAGATGTTTTGATTTCTGAGAGGAAAACTCGTCAAGTAAGAGAAAGTGCCGTTTCTATTCCATAGATCTGTGATGGAAGTGATTCTACCATTCGTAAAATTATAAGTGCTGCCATGACGCTCTTTCAAAGAAAACGAATCTGGATTACCTGCGACACCAGTAAGCGTATAGTTAGAATTCGGTGGAGCTTCGTAAGTGCCGTTCGGCATCTTGATGAACTCGATTGTCTGATTCCCCATCGTAATCGCGACGGCATTGTTTTTGAGCTGATCGGTCAGCCAATTTGATATGAGAGCGCAGGTTGCCCATTCCTTCGCATTGGTGTGATTAGTGTATAAATCCGAAGCTACTGTCATGGCCACATAAAATGGCACAGCATGGTAGGGAATGGTTTCTCCTAGGGCGGCCTTAGTCGATGTACTGCGTGCAGCGGTCATGATCGAGTTATGCGTCCAGCCATAGCCTAAACCTGTGGATTTATCATAACGTCGGTTCGAGTTATAGTGCCTTGAAAAGCTAACTCCATGAGGCGCTGCGCCGCTGCCAATCGACAAATCTTTGCTATCGAGGACGAACGCTCCCGATAACATATCTACCGGATCGGTAGATCTAAACTGTGGCGTGCTATAGGAAATAATCGGCACCTTGCCACCCGCAGTATTTTTTCCAGCGTTATAAGATGGACTCGCGGTGATTGCCTTAGCGACTGGTGCTGGATTGACGACAGCAGGCACGCTGCCATAGCCACCGAAAAGATTTCCCTCGATGAGCATGCCGATGCTTATTGGCGCTTGCATCGCGTAACCAATGCCCCGCCACTGATTGAGCGTGATTTGTGCATTTTGTGGGATGAGAGCTTTGACACCACTTGGTGCCAGTGATGCCTGGATGCTACTCAGCGTTCCAGGAGTGTAGTTGAGCAACTGAGGTGTGATCGCGCTCCAGTTCCCAGAAGTCGCCCGATAGATTTTTTGCCCAGCTTGGTTGGCAAGATGGAGCAATCGGATCGTCGAAGTCGCCGCGACGCCATCTCCTTGCAGCTGCTCGATGACACTATGTTCCATGGCACTTGCGAAGAATCCACTGAGTGCAAGTGTCTCTAAAACGAAACTTGTATTACCACCGCGACTCTGAGAGCCCGAAAACTGCAAACCAACGTCAATGTAATAACTACTTTCTTGAGAAACTCTTCCAAAGCGATGATGCGCGAGCGGAATGACTTTCTGGTAAGACGAGATCACAGAATCTTGTAGATAAGTCTGATGCATCCAGCTCAAGCCCATGACGTTGAGCGTCTCGGTCATCACCCGCCAATCTGTATCTGCCACACCGGCACGCCGATAGGCTTCTAACTTCTCCTGACGATACCGCAGGTGTTTATCAGCATTTCCAAAGCTATAGATGATGGCATAAGCAAAGTTATTTCCCTTGAGATAGGTTTTTACCTCATCTTGATCCGTCCCCCCTGAAGCTATTACCTGGAACGTGTCATTAGCTTGTTCTGCGAGTTCGTAGTGATTGTGCGTTGCCAAAAGACGCATCTGCACATTCGCCGCAGTGATTGTCACCGCACTCCCAAGCTGGGTCTCATCCAATCTAACAAATGCAGAATTTCCTGAAAAACTGAGTGACACCTTCTTGCCCTGCAACTCCGTCATGCGAATCGTTTGATCGTAAAGTGGCGTTGTAAACGTCTTGGTCGTAGCGTTCCATCCTTGGCCGAGTTGAATGCGTAGCTTCGAGAGATGCACATCGGGGATGGCCTTCCACGTTTCGGCAGGAAGCCATGGCAGAGCAAAAAGAACTGGCAGAACTGGGGCAGCTTCAGCTAAACTGCTAATACTAATTTTATTGATCCGCTTACCTCCTGTGATGTCACCCACGGAAGCACTCGAGTAATTCCCTTTGAACTGATTTGTTAGATCGGAGCAGTAGGAATTAAGAATACTGGAGAGCTGTGCATAATTCAAATTTTGCACCGCATCTGGCATCGTCAATGTTCCAGCCGCATTGTTCAAAACATTGGTGCGGGAATACGCCATGGCAGCAGCCAGATTGATCCCATTGGTAAATGTATGCCTTTTCCACGATGGAGAAATTCTATCATAAAGCGTACCATTTACACTCACCGACACCCAAACGTGAGGGATAACAGCAACTTCTTCTCCCGAGTTCGAATCATTGAAAAATTCTGCATAAAAATAGCCGTTACTAGTTAAGAACGTTCCTGCGAGAAATCTTTTACGAACAGCAGAAATGCTAGACTCAGGGAACGTCGCAGGAATAGAAAACTGCGCACGAAATTGTGCATTGGTCAGGTGGCTGTAGGGAGCGGCATCTAAGCCGAACCAACTCACTAAATTCGCATAGGTGAAATAAGCAGGACCATATTTATATTCTGGAGCATAGCCCGCCGCACGGAGTAATGCGACGAGTAAAGCGGACTGATCAAAGGAATTTCCACTGCCTTCTAACAAGGTAAGATGTGCACCTTTTTTCGATCCGAAGTAATCTTCGTATTCGATGTAGTTATACACATACTCATAGATTTTCGCGGGATCATTGCGCAGCGCATTGGCGAGATTAATGATTTCAGGCGTCACCAAATCCGCAGAATTTCCGCCTGGGGTCACTGATGTGACCGCCGCCACAGAAGGACTTTGTGTCACACTCGAAGCACTTTCCAGATTCTCTGAAGTCGGAGTGATTTCTCCTAATGACGCCGATGCTTCCACATCGCCAACCCCTGCATTGGCTGGCAAACTAAGCATCTCTTGAGGTACAGAGAAATTGGCAGGAGATTCAAAAGATTTTAGGACTCGCTGCATGACCGCAGCACTATCCACTTCTTTATTCAGCCAACCCGGTTCATTCTGCGCCAAGGCACTGCTAGCAAGACCCACAGCACCGAGAGCAAAGGCAAAGAACGTCTTCAAAGAAAATGATTTAATAGATGGATGAGGGATGGAGGCAGAATGCTATTGAGCAGCTTCGATATTGCCTTCGAAATCGTAAGTGTAAGTTGCAGCACTCGTTCCCGATGCGTTTTTCACACGGCCTAACAAGTCATACTGATAGTTACTTCGATTTCCCGTCGTCGCAGATTCATCGACATTTGGATTCAAAGCCAATGCCAGCTCTTCTGAATTGGTTAGACCATCAAGATCCGCGTCACCGCCGCCATTTTGTGATGTTAGATTGCCAAAAAAGTGCAGCTCAAGCGCATCGGGTAATCCATCACCATCAGCATCACCGCCGCCATCACTCGCTCCCACGCCATCGGTATTGGCGATGAGTGGCGAAGTACCAAGCAGCTGTAATTCGTAGATCGAAGCAACACCATCTCCATCGAAATCCATCATTGCAGGATCGGAAGTAGGAACGTCTGTGTAATGCAGACGGAAAAACATCTTCGGCGTACCACTCACCATCACCGACCAACCCATCGGCAATCCATTCCCGCTCTCAATCACCGTCGGGAAATACGCCCAATCATGACTCAGCCCCGTGCTCTGCTGCAAAAAATAAGTGCGCGGATAAATCCCAAACCACTGTAAACCCACCTGCCCACTCGGTCCATGGGTAATCTCAAGCGGTTGCGGCGGGGCTTGCCCAAAGGCCAAGGAGGCAGGCGCGAACGTTGCGGCCAGAAAAATTCTATTCATCAAGTTCATATCAGTTCGGAGGTCTTCGGGTGATTCGTTGGCGAGGTGAAGCGAGTGTGAAATTTTTCCATTCGCTTAGCTGTGAGTGGCTATGCGATTTGGTGGCGAATGAGCAATGTTTTTCGGTGAATGGATTTTTTACAGTTAGAAGATATCTGACGAAGCACCCCGTATTCGTCAACTGCTAATTGCCGCTAGCGATAACTTTCTGCCGCTGAAACACGCAAACTCCGACCCATTTGAAACGGTAATGGGTTCTGCAGAAATAATCCGAAACCTCATAGGAGGTGAATTGAAGCGCATCCGCAGGTCTAAGAAATTAACGACTGCCGACGTGGCGGCGCGTTGCACATTACTCGGATTTCACAGCGAACATTATACCATTTCAAAGATTGAACGCCGCCAACGAACCGTTTCGGATTTGGAAATGGTGCTCATCGCAGAAGCCTTAAGAATCGACATCAAGGAGTTAATTCCAAAGAGAAAACCCGCATGGAAAAAAGACACCCGCCCCCCGAGTGTGAAGGATGAGGAATAGTGGTTGACCCACCGTGAACTGCTCCCTGCCATCGCAGCCAGATTGGCTGGTGGTGATACCAAAAGAAGCGTTATCAAATGCTTTGTTCGTTCTACTCGATATCGATATAGTTGACTCTTCGATTTTTTAACGAAGAGCGCGCTCATCCAAGAGCATTTCCTATCGCATTGTTGGGGTTCAATCGGAAATGACTTTTGGCAATCGCTATAGAAGCTTCCTAACGAAAAATGTTAGCTAGCTCATTCCCGACCACTGTTGCGGCTTCCGCGACGGTGATTTCACGGCCTGCTTCATGGGCGAGACAACTCATCGTCACTCCATCGATACCGCAAGGTGTAATCGCGAAAAATGGTGGCAGACTTTCTGCGGTGATATTCATCGCAAAGCCATGCATGGAAATCCATTTGCGAACGCCGACGCCGATTGAAGCGAGCTTGCGATTTTCTACCCAGACTCCTGTTAGTCCATCGCGGCGTGTGGCGTTGACGCCGAATTTTTGGCAGGCGCGGATGAGTGCTTCTTCGAGTTTTCGTAAATGTTCGTGGAGGTCTTTGCCACGGTTGGTTAGATTCAAAATCGGATAGCCAACGAGTTGCCCGGGGCCGTGATAAGTTGCCTGACCACCGCGATTGGTTTCGTGGATCGGGAAGGGGAGCGCAGCGGGATGACGGAGAGAGGATTGATCGCGAAGCCGTCCGATAGTGTAGACGGGTCGGTGCTCTAGCAGAAAAATGGTTTCGCTCGCATTTCCTGCTAGGATCGCATCGACATGTTCATCTTGTAGATGCAGTCCCGCTTCGTAGGCGATGGGTTCTGGGAGATGGGCGATTTCTAACATATTTAAATGAGCCTGCGATCTAGCAGTTTGGCTTTGAGAGGATCCGAAGCTTGTAAATGTGCCATGCCGATGGCCAAGGCGTCTGCCGCATCCGAAGGTGGAGTCTCTGCTAAACCTAACAGTGCGCGGACCATGAAAGCGACTTGGGATTTATCGGCGGTGCCTTTCCCTACGACCGCCATTTTGATTTTTTCGGGGAGTATTCATAAACGCGCAGACCGTGATCAGCGGCAGCGATGAGTGCTGCGGCGCGGGCTGCTCCCATGGAAATCGCGGTTTGGTGGGACTGCACATAAATGATTCCTTCCACGGCGACCTCGTCTGGTTGGAATTTTTGGATGACGTTGCTCAGATGAGTGCGGATCGCGGAGAGTGCTGCAGATTGAGGAGTTTTCGACGGAATGGAAATGACATCGAAGGTGAGCACCGCCGGCTTGCGCGGATCTCCCTCTAGCACAGCATAGCCTGTGTTACGGACAGCGGGATCGATGGAAAGGACGCGCATTCTTTTTTAGGAAAAGATCAATGGCGAGATTTTTTCCATGCTTTGATGGCTTCTAAAAATGGCTTTGCGTAGCGCTGGACTTTCGCAGCACCGATGCCTGGGAGATGGAGGGCTTGCTCTAGATCGATAGGTTGATATTTCGCCATGGCTTCTAGGGTTTTGTTAGGAAAAACAATGTAAGATGGGACGTCTTCTCGCTTGGCGATTCTCTCACGGATATCGCGGAGGATGGAGTAGAGCTGAGCATCGAAACCGTGATCTTTCAGCGCGACTTCCTTTTTTCCAGCTTCTGGATCTGGCCAGACTAGCTGAAACTTGGCGCTCCCACGCATGACCTTTTCCCCAAATGATGTTAGGGTAACGAGTGGAAATTCTCCAGGCACAGTAATGATGATTCCGGCATCTGTTAGGGATCGCATTAAGCCGTTTAGGTAGCCTGTTCCTTTGTCTTTGAGAATGCCGTATGTGGAAAGTTGATCCAGCCGCGCTGTGATGATTTCTTGCGAGCGACTACCTGCTAACATTTGGACAATGCGACCACGTCCGAATCTGGCTTCCCAGCCATTGGCCGTTTTACGTGACATTCTGGCGACTCCGCTGAGGGCTTTTTTAACAATGATTTCTTCCTCTGCATTGGGAGCGCGTGCGTCGCCAGCACCGCTATCTCGGCAGATGTCACAGGTTCCGCAGACACCAGCATTTTCCTCGCCAAAATAGGTGAGTATCCATTGCTGGCGGCAACTGCGGGAGTAACACATTTCTACCATTGCCTTGAGCTTCTCCCGATCACGGCGGTCTTTTTCCTCGATGGCGGCAGCGTCTAACTGAAGCTGACTCGTGAGCACGTCGGGTCTTAGTAAACGCGTGCCGCGCATTCGTTTCTTCGGAATATCAAAGCGCTCGATGTATCCACCTTTGGCTAGCACCGACATGGCGCTACCGACAGACATGGAATTTTTCACGTCAGCGCCATCGGATATTTCCTCTAAAGTTCGGTGGATTTCGTAGTCGCGGTCTGCCTCGTTGAGTAAATATTGATAGATAGATCGTATCGTGGCCGCGGTAGGGTTTGCTCCGTCGATAAAAAAATTCCTGAGTGCGCGTATCGGCGTAGTTAAAAGAGTAACTCACAGTAAGAATTCTCCCCGTCGC
>JAAURL010000080.1 GCA_012032235.1 Akkermansiaceae bacterium
CTGCCGTCATCGTCGTCCTGCTGCCGTGGATCCTGCGGAAGATCGAGGTGCCCGCGCCGCGTGTGGAGGCATCCGTCGACTACGACGCAGCAAACCGCGCGCTGCAGTCCCAGATCGACGCCGTGCGGCGAACGCTGCAGGGAAACGTTGTACGGCCGCATCCATTCCGCCGCGCATTGAACCGGTGCCGGGAATATCGGTCGGAGACGCGCCGCGACCGCATTGAGCTCTTGGGGTTAGGTTTTCACTGGCCCAACGCGAGCCTGACGCACGAGCTCGAGAACACGCTCGGCTACAACCCTTTGCGCCTCGGCGACTATAGCCGCGCTACCGGCGCCGAAGATCACGTCGGCCATCGTGAAGCGCTCGCTCCAGGCTTTCGCCGCGAAAACCAACGGTTGCGGCGACCCAGCCGTCGTGTCCCAAATGCAAAATTCCTCAGCCGTGCCGCATCGCTAGCCATCGCCCGGTCGGGCTGAACCGCATCAGCGCGGTGATCTTGCGCGGAGCTGTCGTGAACGATGAAATTTCCGCCGCCGACTTGCTAGAACGGATCGAGACGCGGCCACCGAACTCTGCTAGAGCCCAGCGCTCACCTGCCAGATCCGCCGTCGTCATCGTCCAATCATTCGCCGCCACGCCGCCGCCTGGCATCGCCTCTGTTTTGGCAAAAGGCAGTGCCATCGCCTGGATCGCGATGTCCCGTGCATGAGATGATAGATCGGGTGTCGAACGCTGCGTCACGACCTTGCGAATAATCTCTTCTGCTCGCAATCGGCTATCTGCCTCGCGCAGTGAAATGATCGCCTGGGCCTCGCCCAGCTGGGTATGCATCAGCGCCCGGGCCGTGGCAGATTGCTCTTTCTCCAGTGCCATCGCGTGCTGCCGATCATTGTGTGCCTTCCAGAAAAGCGAAACCATCACCGCGCC
Organism: Akkermansiaceae bacterium; assembly: GCA_012032235.1. Taxonomy (GTDB): domain Bacteria; phylum Verrucomicrobiota; class Verrucomicrobiia; order Verrucomicrobiales; family Akkermansiaceae; genus Luteolibacter. The sequence goes on from JAAURL010000080.1 coordinate 931, forward strand.
CACTAGCGCCATCGCCAAGGCCATCGCCGCCACCCGCCACGGATGCCGCCGCATGATCCGCCATGCCTTTTTCGCCGGGTTCGCAGGCCGCGCCAGCACTGCTTGCCGATCCAGAAAACGCTGCAAATCTTCCGCCAGCGCCTCCGCCGTGGCATAGCGCCGCTCCGGATTTTTCTCCAAGCACTTCAGGCAAATGTTCTCCAGATCGCGCGGCACATCTGGGTTCAAGCTCCTCGGCGGCAAAGGCTCCTCGCTTTCCACCTGCGCCAGCACCGCCGCCAGACTTTCTCCGCGAAATGGCGCACGTCCCGTCAGCATGCAGTAAAGCACCGATCCCAACCCATACACATCACTACGGATCGTCGATTCACCATGCCGCGCCTGCTCCGGCGGCATATACGCCGGCGAGCCAGCCGCCTTCCCACTCAGCGATGCAGCGCCCTGCCCGTCCGTAAATTTCGCCAGCCCGAAGTCCGTCACACACAGCCGATCCGTCTCCGACTCGATGAGGATATTCGACGGCTTTAAATCCCGATGTAGCACGCCATTTTCATGCGCATGTTGCACCGCCAGCGCCGCCTCCCGCAGCAGCCCAGCCGCCTTTCTCGCCGGAATCGAATTTTGCGAAATGTAGGCACTCAGCGACTCACCATTGACGAATTCCATCACGAAATACGGCGTCCCATCTGCCTCGCCCACATCGTAAATCGCCGTGATATTCGGGTGCTTCAGCCTCGCGATCGCCCTCGCCTCTAACTGGAACCGCTCGCGTGCTTCCCCCGCCGCCAAATCCCCGCCCGGCAATGTCTTCACCGCCACTGCACGATCTAACCCAAGCTGCCGCCCTCGCCACACCACTCCCATACTGCCCCGGCCCAGCTCTTCAAATAATTCACAATCCCCCAAACGCCGCACCTCCAGCGCTACCGGATCATCCGGCACGCAAAACGGACAGAAATCCTCCCGCGTCCCGCTCGGCAAACGCGTCCCACAAATCACACAGCGCTCAACGCGTAAATGTTTCTCTGGATACTCCACACTCAAGATTTCTTATATCAAATCAGAAGACTCGCCCCTGACCATCCATAATCCTCTTTATCGGCATTTATCACCCCGCGTGGCAAGAAAGTCGAAATGGTGGGGGAGGGGGATGGGGGAATAAAGTTGCTAGCTTTGACTAAGGTCTAAGCGGGGTGCGCTTCGCGGTTGATGTGAGTCGCTACCGCTCTATTGGCTTTCAGTGTTCGGTTTTCAGGAGAGAAAAAGGAGGGAGAGACTGTGGTGAAGCTCCAATTTAGAAATCTCCCGCGTCTATCCCCGTCTCAGCATTCCGAGTCTTCTCCGGACTCTTCTTTTTGCGGATTCTTGCTCCTCTTTGCGGCAAAAAACTCATCAGTGATCACTCGGCATTTTATCTCTTTTGAAATTTTTTCCGATTTCCTGCCACACGGTCAGGAGTTTCCCGAGGAATAAGGTGAACCTGTTTTGCAGGCCGATTAAAACAAAAAATAAAAACATGAAAATATCCAGCAAACGAAACAAATTGATCTTATCCATCCTATTGCTCGCCTCCAGTTTAGCGCCGGTTGCGCAGGCGGCTTCCATCTTCATAAACAATCACTCATTTGAGAGTCCAAGCGTTGGCAATGGCAGTTTTACTGGTGCGGTCCCAGGGTGGACGATCACTGGAGGTGTTGCTGGTGCTTTTAATCCTGCCACGCCCACTCATTTTTCTGGAATCGGTGCCACCGATGGAGTGCAAAACGGCTACGCCAATGCAGGTGCCACACTCTCACAAACGCTCACAGCACTCTTCGCTGCTGATACTCAATATACTTTAACCGTCGATGTCGGCGATCGCAGGGATCTGGTATTTCCCACTTACTTTATTGAGCTTTTTGCGGGCTCGACGCTACTCGTTCAGGATAATTCATCGTTGACCCCGAATGATGGATTTCTCACTTCTACACTTACCTATTTATCGCCTGCATCTCATCCAGAACTCGGCCAGCCGCTTCAAATCCGGCTGAGATCGACAGGTTCTGGAATACAGCAAGTGAACTTCGACAATGTTCGATTGGATGCTGTCCCAGAGCCGTCTTCTCTGGCCATGCTCGCGGTTGGCGCGATGGCGTTTTGCAATTTCCGTAGAAGAATCACTATCTGAAATCAGAACATTAAATCTTGCGCCAGGATTCTTTCCTATAAAAATCACTCAATCATGCATGCATTTATTTCCTTCCTCATGCTTGCCTTCACTTCTCATCTCGTGGCAGCAGAAGTAGCGGCTGCGATTGTGCATGGACCAAAGGCTGCATTTAACATCGTGGCTCCAGAAAAGTGGGTGATCGATAACACGGCAGGCGCGGAAGATGGTCTGCCGTGCGTTCTTTTTCACAAAGGTCAGTCATGGCAAACGGCGGATCCTTTGATGTATGCAAAAATCGCGAGCGTGACTTACGAAGATGCAGAAGCCTTCGCAAAAATCGCCATCGCAGCAGCCAAGAAAGATCGCGGTGAGTTCGAGGTAAAGCGCGTCGCGTCCGGAAAAACCAAAGGCGGGCAGGCCTATTTCATCAACGAGTATGCGCCGAATGAAACTTACCCACGGCATGAACGAGTCGCTTACGTGCAGCTAACAAATGCGGTGGCATACATCGTTTTTAGTAGCGATAAAGGCGAAGTTTTTCGGAAAGAGCAGGACGCTCTACAACAAGTCACCGAGTCGCTTTCTGCGATGACGGTGAAAAAAGAAGACTCATGATATGTGGAAACGATCGATAGCTCCCTGGATGGTCACTGGCTTGCTGGTGATTTCTTTTCTTTCCTCCTGCTCGCGCTCTGAGTTCAGAGAGCCAGACCGTCATGGACCACCTACCCTTGTGGTGCATGCAGAAAAAGCGCAGCTCTGGTTGCTAGTCGAGCAGGAGGAAATGAAAAGTCGCAACGTCGGCGGAGGGCAGAGATTCGGGAAACATGTGACAGAAGTGATCTATCATTTTCACCTCCACATCTATGATGCACAAAGCACTGAGCGTGTTTCAAAAATCCATCTACTCACTCTCAAAGAAGATAGTGGCGGTAGGCGCGCAGAAGGACACATCCTCGGGCAAGATGGAGAAGTCATTTGGCTGTTTTTAAATGATCAACCCATCGCGCTTTCTGCGAAGGATGGCAGCCGCGTGGCCGATGCCAAAGAACTCGAAGCACGCAACCCTGCGCTCCAAGGTCAGCTTTCTAAGGAAGAGAAATTTTATCTCTTTGATGCCGGACTTGTTGTCATCACGGCAGATGGCCAGCGCTTCAGAGTGCGGGCACCGGATTTTAAAACAGAACCCTACACACCTGTAGATGATAGGCATTTCAGCTGGATGAAAATGATGGCCACGCAATGGAATGGTGGCTATCAGACGAATGATTTTCTCTGTCACACCGCGATGATCGATGGAAAATGGTTAGGGCTTCTTTCTGAAAAAGACGCTGCCGATACGCGAGATGATGGGCAGCAGGATCACTTTAAATGTTCCTACCCAGAAGGCAAAGGCGCACGCCGCACCTTCTGGCGAGCACGCGATGGACGGGCCAAGAAATTGCCCGAAGGCACCTACGAACGCATTGCCGATACCATCAAGGCCCCCGGCGCAGCAACTTATCTAGAGTCTGGCGTCTTGATACAAAAAGGAGGAAAAGAAGGCGTGAAGGAACCTTTCACTCTGGGAAATCCGCCCAGCATCTTCATCTTGCATCGGACTCGGCTCGATTCAGAAGGCTTGCTGGCGATCACTCGTGTCGATCATACGCTGAAAGAAACCTGGACGGCAAAGCTTCCCATCCAGGAGCTGAATAACCGATTTTTCTTCGGCGAAAGCATCCTGATGTATGGCATGGTGCAAAAAACCGAAAAAGGCGTCACACGAAACGAAGAACTGATGACCAGCCTTAACCTCAACACGGGTGCCATGAAAAGCTGGAATGTCACCAGCCAGAAACATGAATAATTATTTGGGCAAGGAAGACGGCCATCTTGGCTGTCATGGCCAGTAGGCTTCCAGCCTGCTGCTTGCTCTTCATAAGATACGAAATCCCTAGCAGACATTGCAGAAGATCTCATCAATCAGGCTAGAAGCCCGATTTCCATGACAGGCTGGGAGCTTATCTTCCTTATCTGAATGGTTGCACAGATTTTTTGCCACGCAGTCGCAAATTTCCCGAGGAATGAGATGGAACATTTTGATCCTCATGAAAAAATATCTCATCTACACCCTGTTAGCACTCAGCTGCGCCATCACTTCCCAAGCTGTTGAGCTGGGGAAATCTCAGCAACTCACTTCTCCCGATCAAGTGCCGGAGGGTTTGGAGAAATCGGATTGGCAGAGCATCCGTCAAGCCTATCAGGCATCAAAATTTTTCAGCGCGAAAAATGCCGGGCTCACCACGCAGCAGGCGTACTTGAAGGCCAGTAATACCGGAGCGAATGACAACTTCGGTTTTTCCGTGGCGATCTCTGGCAATACGGCTGTCATTGGGGCACCTCAAGAAGACAGCAATGCGACTGGAGTGAATGGCAATCAAACGGACGACAGCGCAAGTAATGCAGGCGCGGCTTATGTTTTTGTGCGCAGTGGCAATGCCTGGAGCCAACAAGCTTATTTAAAAGCCAGCAATGCTGAGGCAGGTGACGGGTTCGGCGTTTCGGTAGCGATTTCTGGCGATGCCATCATCGTGGGAGCTACTGGAGAAGATAGCAATGCGACAGGAGTGAATGGCAATCAGGTAAACAACAGCGCAGATCAATCAGGAGCGGCCTATGTCTATGTGCGGAGTGGAGCTACCTGGAGTCAGCAAGCTTACTTAAAAGCCATTAATACCGGAGCAAATGATCAGTTCAGCTGGTCCGTAGCGATCTCTGGCGATACCGCCGTCGTCGGAGCTTTTCTCGAAGATAGCAATGCGGTGGGAGTGAATGGCAACTCAGCGGATAACAGCTCAAGTGATTCAGGAGCTGCCTACGTTTTTATACGAAGTGGTAATGCTTGGAGCCAACAAACTTATTTAAAAGCCAGCAACACGGGGGTGGAGGATGTCTTCGGTGCTTCCGTAGCAGTTTCTGGGGATACAGTTGTAGTCGGATCTTACGGCGAGGACAGTAGCTCGACGGGAATCAATGGCGACCAAGCAAACAATGGTGCAACTGACTCAGGAGCCGCTTATGTTTTTGTGAGAAACTCCGGAACCTGGAGTCAGCAAGCTTATCTGAAAGCGAGTAATGCTGAAGCCGGTGACACTTTTGGCTACTCTGTAGCGATCTCCGGCGAGACGATGGTCGTCGGTGCTTTTCTTGATGACAGCAGTGCCACGGGAGTCAATGGCAACCAAGCTGACAATAGCGCAATCGATTCGGGAGCGGCCTATGTGTTTGTCCGCAGTGGCGGAAACTGGAGCCAGCAAGCTTACTTAAAGGCCAGTAATGCGGCAATGAATGACGTTTTCGGCTCTTCGGTAGCGATCTCTGGCGATGCCATCGTCATTGGGTCTCAGAGCGAGGATAGCAATGCGACAGGAGTCAATGGTAACTCAGCAGACAACAGCACAAGCGGTGCAGGAGCCGCCTACGTTTTTACCCGAAACGCTGGAACCTGGAGCCAGCAAGCTTATTTAAAAGCCAGCAACCCTGGAGCGAATGACAATTTTGGTGCTGACGTAGCGATCTCTGAAGTATCCATCATCGTCGGAGCACTCCGAGAAGACAGTATCACGGCTGGCGTGAACACGGTGCCAAATGATTTAAACGCGACTCACAATTCCGGTGCAGCTTATATTTTCACTTTCCCAGAGCCGCAATTCATCGTCCGCGTCAAAACTAAAGCCAAACGGGGTAAAGTCATTGGCGCAGGCAGCTTTGTGCAAGGCAGTACCGTCACCCTCAAAGCCAAGCCGAAAAAAGGCCGCGAGTTTCTCGGGTGGTTTGAGAATAAAAAACGCATTTCGAAGAAAAAGAAACTCACCATCACCAATCTAACAGCGAATCGCTCCCTCGTGGCGAGGTTCAAGTAAATGATCCGGGGAGCGCCTGCATCTTGCAGGCTGTTTCCGGCATCTTGCCGGGAACTCTTTGATAGAGAGGATGATTTGCGCTTACGCGAGGAGTTTTCTGATCCCTTCCACAAGATGCAGGCGCTCCCTCTAAGAAAATTAAGCGACTCCATGAAAGCGGATCCTGCTCGCGGCGACCTCTATGGCTTTGCGTTTCGTTCCTTTTTTATCTAGCTCCGGTGCTGTTGACTTTGAGGGTCTTGATCAGGCTTTGGTTTCCTGCGGTGTCTTTGGCGAAGACGAGGATTTTGTTTTTACCTTTTTTGAGAGTGGCTCTTGCAGACCAGTTGGTGGTGCCGGTGGCGGGGCGGATTGGGCCAAGAGTTCTACCGCTTTTGACTTGGTAGGAAACGGAGGCGAGGCTGAGTTCGTCACTGGCAGTACCGGTGATGGTGAATTTTCTCTTCACTTCTTTTTCGGTGCCTTGGTGGTGATGGTGAGAGCTGGTCCAGTCACGTCGAGCTGGATGGTGGAGAGCACGGTGGAGTTTCTGTTGGTTGTTGTTCCATCGCCGAGCTGGCCGGAGTTATTTTTTCCCGTGGCACGGACACTGCCGTTTGGCAAAAGGAAAAGGCTGTGCTCGAATCCGGCTTCGATGGACTGGAGGCCACTGAGCGACTGAGTGCCATTGAGGACATTCACTGGAGTATTTCTGTCTGTATTCGTGGCGTCACCGAGTTGGCCATCGGCATTTCTTCCCGTGGCGAAGACGCTTCCATCATTTTTGAGGAAAATGCTATGGATTGTTGCTGCTGCGATGGCTTGAACGTCCGATAGAACTGCCGCTGCGGTGCTTCTGTTGGTTGTCGCTCCATTGCCGAGTTGTCCAAAGTTATTCAGTCCCGTTGCCCAGACAGTGCCGTTGGTCGCCAAGAAAAGGCTGTGATCGTCGCCTGCGGAGATGGCTTTGATACCAGGGAGGATTGCCACTGGGGTGTTCCTAGATGTGTTGGTGCCATCGCCGAGTTGGCCCTAGCTATTAGCTCCCACAGCCCAAACTGTGCCGTCTGACTTGAGGAAAAGGCTGTGGACATCACCGGCTGAAATGGCCGGTGTGACGGCGTGAAGATGGGTAGCAGCGAGACAAAGCAGTGCAATGCTGCAGAGGAGGCGATGGAGCATGGTTTTCATGATTTGGTGGAGTTGAGGCAAAAAAGAAAAAGCCGATGGTGGTCGGGTCTATGCTTTTGGGGTGGGAGGTGTCAATGAGGAAGGGGTTTCAAGAATCCCAGGGTCCTAATGTAGGGATCCTGTTACTCACCTCCATCACAAAGTGTCATCTGAAATGCCACTCCGCGTGGCGCTCATTGAATCGGAGATTCTAAGTATTCCCGGCAGGATACCGGAAATGGCACGCTGGAAGCGTGAGCCCACCGAATGAAGAAAGAACTCTAGCCTAACCGATTGCGCTGATCGCTTGAATTCGCGGTGTAGGTTAAGAGAGTTCCAGTTTCAGTTTCAGTCTATCCCATGCCATTTGGACACCCGGCGGCAGCGTTTTAGAAACCAGCTCCACATCGTAATCATGCGTTAAATGGGTTAGCCAAGTTTCCTTCGCTCCGATTTGTGCTGCTGCAGCTAGCGCTTCATTCAGCGAAAAATGTGTTCCGTGCTCAATAGGGCGTAGCGCATCGACAATGAAAACATCCACGCCAGAAATGAGCTGCAGCGTCTCTTCTGGGATTAATTTCACATCCGGGATGTAAGCCACTTTTCGAGAATTTCCTTTTTCAAAAAGGAAACCAATCGTTTCCACGGCTGCATGTTGCACCGGCAGCGGCGTGATTTTTAATTCACCATAATGAAATGGCCCATGAATCACGCGGGCATCTGGCCTAACATATCCACTGTTATGGTTTTCTGGGAAAAATGCCCATCCATACATGTTCCTTAAAGTTTCCAAGCAGGACTCCGTCCCGTGAAGCGGCAGCGGTTCCGCCTTACGCCAGCAAAATGCACGCAGCTCATCAAAGCCAGCGATGTGATCGAGATGGGCATGGGTGTAAATCACTGCGTCGATTTCGCGTAGCCCTTCGCGCAATGCCTGCATCCGCAAATCGGGTCCAGAATCAACCAATATCGTCTGATTTCCTGCGCGAACTAAAATGGAGGAGCGAAAACGTTGATCTCTCGGATTGCTAGATTTGCATGTTGCGCAATCACAACCAATCACCGGCACACCAACGGAAGTTCCAGTCCCGAGAAATGTTAGTGAAAAATCATCTGACATGACGTCTGGCGGGAAACCTCACTACTCTTTTCCGCCGTCTAGCTCGTCTTGCCATGCTTTCAGGTCGGACCATTTGGCATCATTCGCCATCGCGGCTTGGCGTGGCCAAGTGCTAGGATTGTGAATGGCGTAAGAATCTCCAGCGCTTTCGAGAATTTCTTGGAGGCGTTCGACAGTGGTGTCGGCTAGCTCGCTCCATGTATTGATACCCGTGTTATTGAGTAGTTCGCAGATTTTGGGGCCGATGCCTTCGACGATTTTTAAATCGTCTTGGCCGATGCGTTTGCCCCAGATTTCAGAGGCTGCGATCACTTTTTCTCCAGCGCTGGAATGGCATCGTCCACTAAAATCACGGGAACTTCGGGAGTGAAAATTGGCTCCGTCACAGGTTCGATCGGTGAAATTGTTTCAGCGATGGTGGTAGATTCTGGAGCAGATTCGGCAAAAGCGAGCTGCTCCACTTGTTTGGCGGCTTGACGATCTGCATTGAGGCGCATGACTTCGGCACGGGCTGCTGCGATGCGGTCAGACTCCACGGGAGCTGCTGATTGAACGGCACCAAGCAGTGGTCGGATCGATGATGTGGATTTGGGTGCTTGGCCGAGTGTTTCGCAGCGCGCTTCGCAGGCAGCAAGAGCTTCTGCGGTGGCGGTTTCTTGGCGGCGAAGCTCTCCAGCCACTCGGATTGCGTTTGCTAGGCTTTCACGAAGTCGCTCAATCTCCGCTTGATATTCCTCATCTTTACCGGCTCCAGATTCAAAGCGGGAAAGTTGTTCACGGGTTTTGGAAAGTTCATTTTCCAAGGCAAATGTCCGGTCTTTTTGTTGGCGGTCTGCATCGTTGAGATTGGCATTGAGCGCAGCGATGCTTGCTTGGGCTTTCTTCGTGTCAGCTTCAAATGCAGCAAGCCTCTTTTGGTTCGAAAGATCGAGTTCTTTTAGTCTAGCAATTTCCTGCTCCGCAGATTCCAGCGTCGCAGTGGAGACACTACTTTTCTGGAGTGCTTCGTAACTGCCTTTGATCGATTTGTAGTCGCCATCTGCTTTCTGAAGTTTCTCTTCGAGTTTTCTGATGCGTGCGCGCGAAGCGTTATCCTGCGAGCTATTGGTCACTTTCTGGACTTCCTGATTGGCGCCTTGATTGCCTGAAAGGAGACTGCGTAGCCACCAGCCAATTAGGCCAAAAACAAGGGCGCAAAAGGCGAGAAGCGGCAGTAGTTTAATAATAAACCAGATATTTCCTGAGTGCATGATGGTGATGTGTTTGAGATGTTAGGCTGCTATTTAAGCATGACATCGACTCTGCGGTTCAGAGCTCTGCCGCTTTCTGCGTCATTAGGAGCGATTGGCTCCGCGGGGCCTGCGCCGCGACTGGTGAAAAGGGTTGTGTCAAAATTTGCGCCAGTGGCGTAACTTATGAAACTATTCGCACGCTCCAGACTTAGTTTTTTGTTAGAATCAACATTGCCCACATTGTCGGTGTGACCGACGATTTCAAAAGTTGCATTAGGCAGTAGCTCACGGATACGGCGCATTTGATAGATGGCGCGTTCTTGGTCTTTAGAGCGGTTGGATCCCGTCTTGAAATAAATCGAGTGAACGACGGCATTGCGCCATTTTTGACCAGGGCGGCGATCGCGACGCCTGCATTGATTCCACTAAAATTCGGTGTGCTATCGAGCGTGGAAGATAAATCCGCGACCGTATTGACCAAGCTGGAAACTTGTAATTTGTCGATGAGCTTTACGTTTGGATTTGCTGCCGCGACTTTTCCTAACAGACTCTCCTTTGTTTCTATATCCGCGACTTCACCCGTTAGAATGAGAGATTTTCCGTCGGTGGCGATGGCCAGATAGGGTTCATCACGAGATAATTTCCCGCTGGATGCTAGCTCCGTGCGGTAGTTGACAAGTAGCTTGGAGAGATCGTCATCTCCAAATTTCAGCGCAGGGAAGTCTTTTGAAATTTCAGAATCAAAGACATCAGGAGGATAGAGTTTGTTAGCGCCATCGAAGGTGGAGAGAGCGATGAAGTTCTCCTTGCCAGCCGGGAGTGTGAAGCTCGGCACGGGAGGCAATGCTCTTGCGCTATCGATGGTGATTCCCGCAGCGTCAATTTCGTAGCTAGGATAAATCTGTTGTGCTGTGGTGACCGCCTGATTTTTTTCGGTTTCAGACGGGACTTGGCCGAAGAGATTGATTTTGTTGTTGAGAGCTGTTAGGCCGATATAGGGAGGTAATTGTGTGGCCAGCTTTTTGGCGGCGATTTCTTCTTGTTTCCGTTTTTGTGCATCAGCTAGCGCAGCGGCTTCGGATTCTTTTTTGGCTTTTTCCAGGGCGTCCTTTTCAGCGGATCCGTTACGCCAAGTTCTTAATGATTTAAGTGAGTGAGTGATTTCGTTAGGTGAAATTTTTTGATTTTTTAACAGCTGATCGATTTCAGCATCCGTAACTGTAGGCGGGAAAGTGGTCCAATTTCCGTCGCCGTTTGTCACAGCAACGATCGCTTGCTCTTTTTCTGTTTTCCCACTGAGTAAGCTGTTGAAATCCGGAACTTTATCCAGCGTCATGTCCCAGGCTGTTGCTGGTAGGGATCGATCATTGACGAGAATTTGATTCTCCACGGTTGCTTGAGGCGCACGTGTGGCGATCTGGGCAAGGAGCTTATCACGCTGCTCTGGATTTTTTAGAACACCGTCGATGCGTTGAGATCCAGGAAACAGACTGGCGATGATCCACGGGCGCTTGCGGTTGGTAGAGTTAGGATCCACACGGATTTCATTGTGAACCGCGATGACTGGATTTTGCTGGCCGCCGCGCTGACCTGTTGGGCGGATTTCATTGGCGATGGTTTTTTCTGCGAGCTGCTTTTCTTCCTCAAGAGCGACAATGCCCGTCAGCGTGGCTTCCTGGCCGTGGAACTTGACTTTTACATCATCCAATAAGCCGCGAAATTGAGGCTCTTCTAACTTCTGGGTCGCTGCTTGTGTGAGCGTTTCGTTGGTGTCTGGCAGGTAAATATATGAGCCGACCACCCAAAATAGCAGCAGTAGAATCAAACAGGGATTGAGATACTTTCTCATGCCAAAGGTTCATGCTAGTTTTCGCGATCTCAGGCAACTGTTTTCTATGTTAAACCGGATGTGGATTTTTGCCGCAGGCCAAAAATTGATAGTGAGATACGATGTGAATGAATTGCTGCCGTGAAAATGCGACAACTCAGAAGCGTGAAAAATCTAACTGCCGAGTTAGTTGAGTCAACCTGTCGTTCTCAATCCTGAGGCGATGGCGTTAATGGAAAGAAGCAGTTGTGGCAGGAGAGAGTTTGCTTCCGCAGTGCGTTCTTGGGTGAGGTGTTCACGCCAATCGCGAAGCAGGACGATTTGCTGTTGATGTAAAACTCTCAGTGGTGTTTCGCGGATTTCTAGTGTCTTTGCCATGCGCGGGCGGCGGTCTTTCATTTCTCCGTCAAAGAGCTCAGTGAGCAGGGATTTC
>JAAURL010000081.1 GCA_012032235.1 Akkermansiaceae bacterium
CGAAAAACCTGCTTCGTCCACTTCCACCATTCCTTCCTCGTTGATCAGGCCACGTTTTTTTGCCTTTGGGGCTGCCGATGGGCGTCCAGTAAGATTGCTCCCGGCACCAATAACGTGGAAACCAACCGCGTGGATAATCAGCTGCTACGGCGTGGAGAAATTCATTCGGAGTATGCGAAAATGCATCGGGACGCAGATGGAGCGAAACGAGGGCGGCGGCTCTTGCATCTTTAAAACGGAGACGCAAAAACGCGTTTCGGCATCGGGAGCAGAAATGTGACTCAATGAACCGAGAGCACGAGATGCCTGATAGATTTTCTCCCATTTTTTTCCATTACGGGAAACTTCGATCTGATAGCTCCGTGGCGGGAGATCCAATGGCCATTGGATGACGAGTCCGCCAAAGCGAATCAGTTTCCCGAAATCGACGACCCACCAGGGAGCGGGATCTTGCGGATCAGCCTGCCAGAATCGCGAGCGCTCTTTGGTGAAAGCGAATTCAGGAGAATGATTCGGGAGCGAGCTGGACGCGCTGATTTGATCGGGAGAATGGAGTGATTGGTCTTCTAGGGAAATGTTAGAAAAAGCAAATTCTCCCGCTCCCGCCTGGACCTGCGGCAATCACCAATTCGATCGCGCCGATGGCTGTGGGAGCACCGCCTCCCGCTGGTCCCCAGGCAAACGGGAGATCCCGCTCCCGAATTTGGCAAGCGGCCCATTCTCCCGGGAGCTGAAAATTTTCCCGCAAATAGCGCCATGCATTGGTTCCTCTGGGATCAGCGATTTTAAATTCGAAATGATTGTTAGGCCCGGAGCCTTGCAGGTGGAATTGGATTTCAAACGTGTCTGGCAGGGAGATCTGAATTTCCTTTTTGGCCACGACAAATCCGCCGCCGCCGTGGAAATCGTAGTCGAGCTGCAGCGCTGGTTTTCCGTCAGGCCCATCGATGCGTCTCAATTTCCCCTGCGCCTGACCGGAAGCGACGATGATCCATGATGTCGGGTCATCGAAGAGATTGGCAAGAGGATCGGAAAGCATCTGTATTATGTCGTATCAATGAGGTTACTAAACTCATTTTCTGAAGCCAGAATAGAATTGATGAAGCTACGGCCGATATAGTCTGTGATGCTGGATGAAGTTGACTACGGCGGGATCTAACCATTTCAGCGCATCATCACTGTTGGAAATTACCTTTCGGATCGCAGTCGCGGAAGCGGGATGCTCACCATGCACTAGATGGAAACGGTATCCATCGCGCGGTTGCGGCGCATCGCCCCGAGCAAGGACGATGAATTCGACAGTTTTCGCCAAGCGTTCCGGATGTTTCCAGCGGGGCAGGGCTTCCCATTGATCGCCACCCATGATCCAGAATAGCCGAGCCGCTGGAAATTTCCGAGCCATCGCCTCTGCCGTTTCAAAGGAATAGGACGGTCCCGGTTGATGCAGCTCGTAGTCATCGACGACCGCCCAAGGAATTTCCGCAGTCGCCAGACGCAGCATTTCGTAGCGGTCCCCGCCACTCGTCGGGATTGATGCCGTTTTGTGTGGAGAAATTCGACAAGGAAGGAAACGCACCTCGTCTAATCCCAGAGCCGCCTTCGCCAGGCCCGCTAAATGAATGTGGCCGAGATGTACTGGATCGAAGGTCCCGCCAAAGATAGCGATTTTTCTCGGTGGGTGGCTCATAGCTGTTCTCGATCTTTTAGAGGTTTCTAGCTCCGTTCAGATAATTTCTCCCGCGTGGCGCGGACTCGTTTTTTAAGGTTTTCTAACTCTTTTTCGAGCTGTTCTAAGTCGGCAGCGGGATCCTCGTTATTGTGTTCCGCGGCAGATTTTTCATCAGCCATTTCCTGCATGCTATTCATGATCACGCCGATGAATAGATTTAACATGATCATCGTGCCAAAGAGAACGAACGAGAGGAAATAGACGATGATCTTGAGAGATGAGACGCCAGAGCCGCCACGCAACAAATCATACATCAGGCTAGTCCAGCCTTCCAAAGTGATCACGCCGCAGAGTGTTAGCAGGGCATCGCCGAGATTGGCGAAATGCTGTGGATCGGCTTTGCCGAAAAAGAACACGCCGATCACTGCGTAAATGTAGAACATGATCGAAAGCAATAATCCGACATAGCCCATCGATGGAATGGACTTGAGAAGTGCGCCGACTAGGAGTTGCAGCTTGGGCAAAACCGTGACGAGTCGGAGCACTCTTAAAACTCTCGCAAGACGCAAAACGGCGGCAAATTCCGAATCGATCGGTAGTAAGCAAACCACCACGATCACGAAATCAAACACATTCCAAGAGCGCTTGAAAAAGCCCCATGGCTTGGGCATTTCCGCAATCAATTTTAGGAGAATTTCGATGATGAAAATTCCTAGAATGACTTGATCCAGCGCATGGAGGATTCCCCCGTAGCGCGCCATGATCTGGGCATCCGTCTCTAGGCCTACCACCAACCCGGCGAGGAGAATGACGGCGATGACCAAGCTCTTAAAATAAGATTTTTCGACAAGATTTCGGCAAAACTCGATGATCATTGTCGAGTAGCAAAGCAGCCTTTATACCGCTGTCCAGCCAAGGTTCCTGGCTGGCACCACGGTGTTCCCATGGATGAGGCAACACGTATCTACGAGCTTTGCGGCACTTCTAAAAGGAGCCGCTTAATTTCCGGATCTGGTATCACCCATCCCGTTCTCAATCTTCCTCGAACTTGCGAGAAATGAGATCGCCAATCGCTTCAAGCGCGGCATCCGCATCGGCACCATCTGCACTTACAAAAATAGTCGAGCCGTGACCCGCTGCCAGCATCATGAGCCCCATGATGCTTTTTCCGTCCACTTCTTCACCGTCTTTTTCAACGAAAATATCGGCCTGGAAGCGGTTCGCGGTTTTTACAAATTGCGCAGCTGGACGGGCGTGAATGCCGAGCTTATTCAGGATGGTGAATTCTTTTTTTGCCATGAGAAGCGGCTTGCGCCGGGCGGAATGTAGAAAATGAGCCGGGGTGCTCCAAGGTAAAAATGACAGATTGCGATTTGCTAGGTAAAATCCTACCCTAGGCTTTCAATCCGGAAAACTACGGGAGCACTGTTGATGCAGTCGAGAGCTTCGATTTCTGACAGAGCGATTTGAAGTTTTCCGAAAGGGCAAGTGTGGAGAAGGAAAACCATATCCACAAATTCGGCATCGGGATTTTGGGGGTTCACGGGAGAATGCGTGCCAGAAATGCCGATGCGGTGATCGGCGAGAACGCGCGCAATTTCCGCGACCACACCGGGGCGATCTGTCACGTCAAAGCGGACATAATACGCGGTGGAGGTTTCTCCCACAGGCATGATTTCTCCGCTCTCGATGTAGGGTAAAAACCCGCGATGTCCGGAGACTTGGCGCAGGGAGCGGGCCGCTTCGACCAGATCGGCAACGACCGATGAAGCAGTGGGATCCTGGCCCGCGCCACGACCATAGAAAAGCGATTCTCCTGCGGTGTCGCCATGAACAGCGACTGCATTGAAGACGCCGTGAACGGAGGCAAGGATGTTGGATTGCGCGATGAAGGAGGGCTGCACGCGGATCTCCACCGCGCCATTAGCGTGCTGGCGGATCACCGCCAATAATTTCACGGCGTAGCCTAAATTTTTCGCGAAGCTGATATCTGCCGGGCGGACTTGTTCGATGCCGGAGACGTGGATCTCTGCTGGGTTGATGGGAAATCCGTAGGCCAGCGTGGCGAGGAGAATGGCTTTGTGCGCGGCATCCCAGCCGTTCACGTCCAGGGCGGGATCGGCCTCCGCATAGCCGAGGGATTGCGCCTCGGCGAGGGCGGCCCCGAACGTCAGCCCGGCATCGGTCATGCGCCCTAGGATGTAGTTCGAGGTGCCGTTGATGATTCCAGAAAACGAATGAATGCGGTTCCCGATAAAAGAATCCTGCACGGTGCGGATGATCGGGATTCCTCCTGCGACTGCCGCCTCAAAATGAATCGGCGTGTCCATTTCCCGGGAAATGGCGAAAAGTTCGACTCCACGTTCCGCGAGGAGGGCCTTATTCCCCGTGACGACGGGTTTTTTCGCCCGCAGCGCGGCGGCCACGATTTCAAAGGCGTCCGTCGTTCCGCCGATCAGCTCCACGACGATGTCCACGGCGGGATCCGCGACGAGGGATTTCCAGTCGGTCGTGAAAATTTCCGGGGCGACTGCGGCAGTCGTGGAGCGGGCTTTTGAAAGATCGCGGACGAGGATTTTCGCAACGTGCAGGGAGACTCCACCGCCGGTGCGGCCAGTGATGAGTTCGCCGTTCCGCTGCAATGTATTCCAGACGCCGGAACCAACAGTTCCAAATCCAGCCAAGCCGATGCCGAGTGATGAGCAAGAGTTCACGACGCGGACTGTGGCGGCCTTTTCCACTCTGTCCAAGCCGGAAGAATTGAAAAAATCGCCAGTTTAGTCCGGACGGCTCAATTTTTCCTCCGCCTCTAGCCAATCTCCGTGAGGGTCGCCGGGAAGACCTTGTTCGACGCGACGGCGGTAATTTAGATAGGCGGCGCGGGCGATGATGTCGATGGACGGCTTTGGCGCAGCACTGGGATTCGCCACTTTTTTTGCCGTGGCTTTTTTCGCGGTGGGCTTTTTCGCAGCTTTTTTCGCGGCGGGTTTTGGCGTTTCAGCAGAGCCTTCAGCGGTTTTTGCAGTTTTTTTCGCGGCCATGATGGTGGAGTGGGGGAGTGAGAGGTTATGGATGATTTAGCAAAATAAATGCCGAACAGGAAAATAATGAATTTTTCTGATGATTGCCAGCGTTTTAGTAGTGCGTATAGTTGAGCTGTGTCCAACGAATATTCATGGAGTTCATCGCGTGACAGGGAGGCGTATCGCTTGCCCGGTCCGGATCGGCTTGGCTGGTGGGCAGCTCTGGCGATGATGGCCTCCATCTTGCTGCACGTCATTGTTTTCTTTTGGTTAGATCAGCTAAAAATCGCTTTTAAATTCCGAAGAAGCTAAAGAGCTGAGCACCCGCCCCGTGGACGTGCGCCAAGTGGAAATCCCGCCTCTGGACAGTGTTCCCGAACAAGTGGAAATCCCGGAAGACGTGGTAGAGCCGCCGAAAGACGTGGCCTCCCTGCTGGACGAAGTGGATTTATTAGACGCGCTCCCGAAAAATCCTGACATCGACATCAAGCCCGACATTTCCCAACCGGAATACGATATCAAGGTGGAAAACGCCGCGAAAACGGGAACTCCCGATGCCACCTCCACCGCGCTAGAAATCGCCTCGAACTTCGAGATCGATTCTGCCATCCCAGATTACGGCACGGAGCCAGTTTCCATCAAACCCGCAGAAATCGGCCAAATCATCGTCGATCCTGGCGATGTGCAGGTGGACGACACTTCCCTAGGGAAATTCACCGAAGAACTCTTACAAAAAGGCGCAAACGGGAAAGCGGAAACGGCACGCTGGATGGTCTCGCCTCATTAGACTCCATGCTGAATCTCCCGGCCAATACATTGATCGGGAAAAAAACCATGCTCCCCAGCGATCTGCTTTTTGAATTCAACAAAGCCGAGCTGCGCGAGAGCGCCCGAGTGGGCCTGATGAAGCTAGGCATGCTGATGGACCGGAATCCCGAGCTGTATTGCTGGGTCGAAGGCCATACCGATCTGGTCGGCGGCGATGAATTTAACCTCAATCTCTCGATCAAACGCGCCGAGGCGGTGAAAAACTACCTCGTGAATTCCCTGAAAATGCCGCAGGAAAAAATCATCACTCGTGGCTTCGGGAAATTTTCTCCCATCACCATCGCGAATAACGCCACGGAGCAAGCCGCTAACCGCCGAGTGGAAATCCGCATGCGAAAAACTCCTCCCACCGAGGAACAGCGGGTGATCGCTCCCCGAAAAGCCACCGTGATTCAGGAGCCGCCACCCACCGCGACAGCCATCCCGGAGGAAGAAGAGCCGGAGCCACCGAAGGCGATTTTAGTCAAACCGAAACGCGTCCCGGTGGAAGAACCGCCACCCAGAGCCGCCCCGGTCGAGGAGGAACCAACTTTTCCGGAATTGCCAGACCCGCCACGCGCCCAGCCCGTGGAGCCAGAAATCCTCCGCGCCCAGCCCGTGGGAGAGTGAAAACGAAATTCTTTCGTGAGAGTAGACCGCATGAAGCGACATCGCAGCTTCGCTGCCATCAGCCTTTTGAAGCCATCTTAAATATAAGCGAAACCTGTCCACTTTTGCTCAGTCGCCGACACTCGGCGGATGACTAGTTGACCGATGGTCAAGAACATGATATATACCAGCTATGACAACGACTTTATTTACGAACGGTCGCTCGCAGGCGGTAAGAATCCCCAAGGAACTCAGACTCGAGGGAAAACAAGTCTCAATCCGCCGTTTGGGCGATGGGGTGCTGCTGGTGCCGGTCAAAGCCACCACCTGGCCAGAAGGATTCTTCGACCGCATTCGCATTGATGATCCCCATTTCGCACGGCCTGACCAAGGCGAACTTCCACCCATCGTGGACCTCACCTTATGACGCATCTCCTTGATACCAACGTCTGCATTGCCGCCATGCGCGGAAACCTAGAGGTTGTCCAGTCGCTCCAAGCCCGCAGTCCCGAAGATTGCGCCGTGTCAACGGTCAGCGTCTTCGAGCTGTTTGCGGGCGTCTTCCGTTGTAATAGCCCCGAGCAGGAAAAGCTGAAAGTCACCACTTTTCTCGAGCCATTTCACTTGCTACCCTTCGACTGGGACTCCGCCGTAAAAGCAGCAGAAATTCGCTACCAACTGGAGAAAATCGGCACAAAAATCGGCCCCTACGATCTACAACTCAGCGGCCAAGCCCTTTCGCTCGACCTTACCTTCGTCACCCACAACACCCGAGAATTCAACCGCATAACTGGCCTGCGGCTTGAAGATTGGGAAAGGGAGGGAAAGTAAGCACAGTCGAAATTGCTCTTATTCGACAATAATAAATCGATCATGATTAGGACGTGCTAATGATTTTACTTCCTCCTCGCTTGCGAAAATAAGCTCCGACATATCCTCAATTGAATAATCTAGAGTTTCTTTAAAATGACGGAAAATACTTGTTAGTAATTTCGGTTTTTCAGTTTCAATGTTGCTTTCATACGGCTCTTGCTTGCTATAGCCATTTTTACTCAATAGTGAACACATATAACGGTAATATCGATCGTTCACGGCGCCCATTCTTTTAGCGTGTTGTAAAATAGCAGCCATCGAAACTTTCCATTTCAATTTCAACCTTGCGAGTTTTTCGAGATTCAATGGATAGAGTGAAGATTTAATCTCTTTCTCCGGCATCAAAAACTCACCAGCAAAAGTGAAGGCTTCTTCGTCCATGTTAGGCCGAACAAGTCCTCGATGCATTATGACATGTCCAAATTCGTGAGCGAGCGTCAACCTCCTTCGATCGGCAGGAAATGCTTTATTTATAAAAATAATTGGCACGTTTGCTCCAGACAGGACAGCAAAACCGTCAATTTTTAGTGTGCCGAAATCAATAAATCGAACGATGCATCCGCATTTTTCAACTACTTCAACAAGATTTAATACCGGACCATTCGGAATTTGAAGATGCTTTCTAATTGCCTGAGCTATTTCTTTGGGGCCGCCTACAAACTCGTCGGGATCGCAAAATGGAGGATCAGCGAAGTTCAAAGAGCAATTTTTAACGAGATGATTTATTTGCAGCCGCTCTATATTCATTCGAGAATTAGCCCTCTTCAGGATTTGCTTGGTAAGCGAAGCTTTTTTCCGAAAGTGCCCCTCTAGTGACAATGAATAATCGGGGAACTGGCAAAAAAACGAAGCGGGGCGATTGAAGAACGTTGAGAATTTTTTGAGCATCTCGTCCGTGACAACAATTAAATTTTCTTCAATCTTAGAAACGGTGCCTTGGCTTACTCCTAGAAATTGTGCCAACTCCGCCTGTGTCCGCTCTGCAAACTCTCGCGCTATAACAAGCATTTGCGGGTTGAAGCAACGCTTAAGCGAACTTGATGTCACGTTGTCTTGGTTCATCAGCATCAGATAAGTTAATTGACCAGTCGATTATGTGGCCTAGTCGACGAACAGCGTAAATTCCATTTAATGAAGCCCCTGCGACATCTGTAACGTATCCCAATTCGATACGAGGGAGGCTTGCCGGGATGCCTTCAATTTCTTTTTGTTCATTAAACCGTTGAGCCGCAGGCGTGGGGTAATTCTGACTCTTCAAATTTTCGTCTAGTTTCTTGAAAACGACGATCACGGCATCTTTAAAGATAAATAAATTTCTCTGGCCTGAATGGCAAAAAACAAGTTCGGTGTCGCAAGCTTGTTTCTTTACTCTATCCACAATGTGATCGTGAATTAAATTCGCACTGTTCTACTGCTATGAGCATCGGCAACATGCGAATAATTGCTGGCATAATCCTCAAATCCATTTTGAATTGCTTCACGGCAAACTAAAAGAACGTCAGCCGGGACAAAAGTCAGGAATTCTTGCTCAGTCATGAGGATGAATCTAGATAGGTGGAAAGATCTGTCAAACTAATTGGCATTTATTCGTCAAAATATTCCAAAGCTTTACTTCCACCATTCTTGTTCCGACATCACAAGATTTTTGATGAGCGCCGAGTTCCATTAAAATAGGGATGATTCCGACCTGAATTTGTCATTACAGTGACTTTGCGTTCAAGTTTGGCGATCCGGGCGGTCCGAAGTTTGCAGATTGGTCTAGACAGGCTTTACTTCCTCCCCGGCTTTCTCCCATCTTCGCGGCTCTTTCCACCAAAGGGAAAATCGCACCATGACCGCCGCCGAAATTCGCCAGAGCTTCCTCGATTTCTTTAAAGAGAAACAGCACACCATCGTTCCGTCGGCATCGCTGCTGCCGCAGTCGCCGGGGTTGCTCTTCACCAATGCGGGGATGAATCCGTTTGTGCCGTATTTCCTCGGCGTGGAAAAGGCTCCTTACAATCCACCCCGCGCTGCCGATACGCAAAAATGCATCCGTGCGGGAGGAAAGCACAACGACCTCGAAGATGTCGGCTACGACACTTATCACCACACGATGTTCGAGATGTTAGGAAATTGGTCGTTTGGCGATTACTTTAAAAAGGAAGCGATCCAGTGGGCGTGGGAGCTAGTCGTCGAACGTTGGGGGCTGCCAGCGCATCGACTTTACGCATCGGTTTACGCGCCAAAGGAGGGAGATCCGGGAGAATTCGACCAGGAAGCCTACGACATCTGGGCCGCGCTTTTCCTTTCAAAAGGCTGCGATCCCGCTGTGCAAATCGTTCACGGAAATGTGAAGGATAACTTCTGGATGATGGGTGAAACGGGTCCTTGTGGCCCGTGCTCCGAGCTCCACGTGGACCTCACGCCAGAGGGAAACCCCGTCACGGGGAGAAACCTAGTCAATAACGACTCCGATCTCTGCATCGAGATTTGGAACCTCGTTTTCATCCAATACAATGCTGAGGCGGATGGCACATTCCGGGAGCTCCCGGCGAAACACATCGACACCGGGATGGGCTTCGAGCGCGCCTGCTCGATCATCCAAAATACCAAGCGCTTCACCAATTTCTCTCGCAAGCCCAGCAACTACGCCACCGATGTCTTCCAGCCGATTTTCCGAAAATTGGAAGAGCTCAGCGGGAAAACTTACTCCGATATTTATCCCGAGCTAGGCGCAGACCGCTCCTCCATCTCGGAGGAAATGAAAGTCTCCATCGCTTTCCGCGTCATTGCGGATCATTTGCGGACGCTCAGTTTCTCCATTGCAGACGGGATCATGCCCGGAAATAACGGGAGAAATTACGTCCTGCGCCGCATCCTCCGCCGTGCCGTGCGCTATGGTCGCCAGCTAGGTTTCTCAGGCGACAAGCCATTCTTCGGCGCGCTCGCGGCCGACGTCGCGCGGGTGGTCGGCGGGCTCGGTCTTGCTGCGCTGCGCAGGAATCTTGCCGGCGGCAATATCGTCAGCCCAGAGCTGATGATGCTCTTTGGCCCAAGTCTCATCCACATAGCCCGTTTTCATGGCTTTGTAAGCACCCTTCATGCCGACGGTGCCCATGTAAATATGCCCCAAGAACATCGCCACCATCAGCACCGCTGCAGCAGCATGGATCATGTGAGAGATTTGCATCGTCTCGCGGTAATACATCAGGCCGGGGATGAGTTTATCGAGCACCAAGCCAGAGCCCACCACGATCAGGCCAAGCAAAAAACGCCACCCCAAAACACGATCTTCTCGCCAGCATTGAAGCGATGCGAAGGCACTTCTTCGCCACTGAAGAGGCCGCCGCCCTTGAGCATCCATTTCATGTCATCTTTGCTGGGCAAGTTATCGCGCATGAAGGTGAAGATCACCACGATCAGCGATACGGCAAACAAAGGGCCAACAAAGTTATGCAAGTTTTTAAGCGCATAGGTCAGCCAGCCAAACAGCGAGCCTCCAATGATTGGCAGAAGGAAAAATTTGCCAAAGGCCATCACAATACCCGAAATCGCCAAGCAGCAAAATGCAATCGCATTCGTCCAATGCGCAGCGCGCTCAAAATATGTGAACCGCTCAATCAGTTTGCCGGTTTCTTGGCCATGCAATCCGATGCTGCCTTTTTTCCAGTAAAACAGCGCTAAGGCAAGCAAGGCAATCACGATCAACGAGCCGCCATAAGGCAAGATGTAATTGTTGCGCACCTGCCGCCAAGCCTCGCCGGCATTGGTAAGCTTGGTGCCGGGATATTGCACAAATTTTTGAATCAAGTTACCTGCCTCTGGCGCTTGCGCATAAGGCAGCGTCGTTACACCGGTAGCGCCCTGCCCAACTTGCCGCCACACGGGGGCATTGTTGCCTGGCTGGACTTTGTTGCGCTCGGCATTGCTTTGCTTGGCGTAATTTGGGTCTTGGGAAGCGTCAGGCTTAACTTCAAAAATATTCTGGCTTTTGATGCCGCCAGCCTCAGCAGGAGCAGCGGCAGGAGCTGCTTGTTCAGCGGGTTTAACAGGTTCGACTTGGAGCTTTTGAGCCCAAGCACTACCTGCAAAGCACACGAATGTCGCTACCAAAAGAATAGCACGTTGCGCATATTTCATGCCGGCGACCTCATTAATTCGTCTTGGAATAGTCGTTTTGGCCATTTTGAGCCCGCACTTTCAATGCGCTCTCCCAACTCGCCTTGTCGCCCTGTTTCCAGTTGCTTTCAGCGTAGGCTTTGCCTGTGCCGGTGTAAGGCGCAGCATCGCCCTTCACGCCGCCGGCGCTTTGGGGCTTTTCTGAACAGGCGCTCGCCAGAAACACGATCGCAGTTGCCGCAATGATTTTTTTCATGATGTCTCTTGCTTTCTATCGCTTCAGCTCTTCGCAGGAGCTTGCTGCTCTTTAGGCGGCTGGCCAGCTTGTTGCGAGCCATAGGCCGTGCCCCAGCCCCAGACTTCTGCGCCTTTGCCGCGCTTCAAAACGCGGTTGCGGAAAATATCCGCAATCACATCGCCATCGCCGCCCAAGAGCGCTTTGGTGGAGCACATTTCTGCGCAAGCAGGTAGCTTGCCTTCAGCCAAGCGATTGCGGCCATATTTCTCAAATTCAGCCTGGCTGCCATTGGCCTCTGGGCCGCCCGCGCAGAAGGTGCATTTGTCCATCTTGCCGCGCACGCCGAAAGTGCCAGCAGTTGGGAACTGTGGTGCGCCAAACGGGCAGGCATAAGAGCAGTAGCCGCAGCCGATGCAAACGTCTTTGTCATGCAAGACCACGCCTTCATCCGTGCGATAAAAGCAGTTCACTGGGCAAACCGCCATGCAAGGCGCATCGGAGCAATGCATGCAAGCCACCGAGATGGAGCGCTCGCCGGGAACGCCGTCATTGAGCGTGATCACTCGGCGGCGGTTCACGCCCCAAGGAACTTCATGCTCGTTCTTACAAGCAGTCACGCAGCCATTGCATTCGATGCAGCGCTCGGCATCACAAATAAATTTCATCCGTGCCATTTGTTATCTCCTTGCGCAATTAAGCTTTTTCGACGTTGCAAACCGTCGTCTTGGTTTCTTGCATCATCGTGACGATGTCGTAGCCGTAGGTGGTGCCGGTGTTGATCGCATCAGCTCGCACAATCGGCGCAGCGCCTTTCGGGTAGTGCGCCAACATATCCTCGCCTTGCCATTTGCCTGAGAAGTGGAAGGGCATGAAGGTGGTGTCGGGCGCAACGCGCTCTGTGACCATCGCTTGCGCATTCATGCGGCCACCCGTGGGCGTGACGACCCAAACACGATCACCGTTTTTAATGTCCCGAACCGCTGCGGCCTTGGGATTGATCTCGATGAAGGTCTCTTGCTGCAATTCGGCCAGCCAAGGATTGGCACGGGTTTCTTCGCCACCGCCTTCGTATTCCACCAAGCGGCCAGAAGTCATCACCAGCGGGAATTTCTCGTGAACTTTCTTCGCGATATTTTCTTGCTGGATGGATTTGTAGAGTGTGGGCAAACGCCAGAGCGTTTTGCGGTCATCGTGCGTAGGGTATTTCGCCATGAGATCAGGCCGATTGCCATACAGTGGCTCGCGGTGAATCGGCACAGCATCTGGGAAGTTCCAGACCACGGCGCGAGCTTTTGCATTGCCAACGGGTGGCAGCCATGCTCCTTCATCGCCACGCGGATGATGCCGCCTGACGAATCGTTCTTTCCAGTTTTTGCCTTCTGCTGCTTTCTTCTCAGTCATCAGTCAACTCATCCCACCAGCC
>JAAURL010000082.1 GCA_012032235.1 Akkermansiaceae bacterium
GTCCCGGTGCCAGACCGGATCACGCAGTCACGCACGCAGCATTGGCTGGCGTTAATGCCGTAGAAGCCGAATTCCCGGATCAGGCAATTGGAAATGAGGTGCCGTCCGCCATCGGATTCCTCAAAGCTCGCGAGGGTAATGCCTTGGTCGAATCCGCGCACCGTCACACCTTCGATCCTGATGTTCTGGCCGGAGACGTTGCCCGCAGTTCGTCCGTAGGCGATGATTCCGCGCCCGCTGAATCCCGACCAAGTGCCCGCCACTGCGCCGGTGAAGGTCATGGAGCCGGGTCCCACCACGGAGCCGTTGCGGATGGTGACGTTGCTGAATGTGCCCTGGTTGTTGATGCCGATGCCGTCACCGCTGGACGTTAGGGTGAAGCCGTTCAGGTTGAGCGTGACATCGCTGGCGCTGATCGTGATTTGTCCATTCACATTTCCGGTCAGATAGTAACTGCCAGATTGTGTGATATTCTGCGGAGCACTGATTGGTGTGCGAGCTTCAATCTGATCGAGAGTTTTCATCGTCGGGGCAGGAGCAGCTGGCGGAGCGAGCGGACCTTGGGCAAAGGCAACCGATGCGGTGACGGCTAGTAAGGCGAGTGTTGTTTTCATGTTAGCGGCAATTTTTTGTTAGATGTGTTTTTCATAGCGGATTCACGGCGACGGCGCGGAAGAAGCGGCGTGGGGCGGTGGGTAGTCCGGTGATGACGCCCGTGGCATTGGGCGTGGCCGGTGGTGCAAAGGTGCCGAGCGCGGAATTGGTCCATGGTCCAGCAAGGTCGTCGTCGTATTCAAGACGATATTTCCGCGTCGGCACGGCAGTGAAGGTCAGCGTCGCTTGGGTAAAATTGGCGCTATAGGAATACGAAATGATGCGCAGGCTCGAGGTCGCATCGGTGGGGTTGGTGCCTGCGCTGTATTCGGCGAGGTCGGAGGAGCCATCGCCATCTTGGTCAGAGGTGGCATTGGCCGTGGTGAGATTGCCGAAACGCAGATTTTCCCAAGCATCGGCGATGCCGTCCGTGTCGGCATCGGTGCGGCTGAGGGAAGTCGTGGCCAGCATGGAAGATGTCGTGGCCAGCGAGATCCAGCCGATATTGGCCGAGTAGGCGAAGCCCGAAAATTGCCCCGTGCAGAGATCGACTTTCGGCTGGCCCTGAGTTTGCTCGAAATTAATCCAGCCGATGTTCGCTGCGTAGGCATAGCCCGTCAGCTTACCATCCAGCGCCAGATTCACGCCGTAATCCGTGGCGGAAGTATTCGAGTAAGTGTGGCCATTGCTCGGAGTGCCCGCGCCGAAACTGATCCAGCCAAAGTTTGCCGCGTAGGCATTTCCGCGCAAAAACGTATCGGTCACGACTACGCCATCCGCCGCCGCAGGTCGGAAATCCAGCCAACCCGCATTTGCCGCGTAGGCATAGCGATTCGTGGCGCTGATGGTCGATTGGGCGAAGATATTGCTGGTGCCACAGAGGAGAAAAGTGAGGGGAATTATTTTCATCATTTTTTTTCGATAGGATTTCATAGCCATCCACAGAGGAAGGCATCTCTTGGGGAGAAAAACGAGCAGGTGTGGACTTGGAATCCATGCGGCTCGGTGGTGATGTGGGCACAAAGCTGCATTGATCCGCGCCAATGTGACCTTTCTGAAGCAATGACTCAATCTCATTTCTCGTGGAGTGATCGACCGTCATGCTGGAGAGAGGTCGAAATCAGTTTGATCGCTTCTCTTGGACGAGCCGAAAGCGATCGTGATAAGCGCCGTTGTTAAATTTCCGGCAGCAATCATAACAGGCGACGGGGCGTTTGATAGGCCTGACCCGCTTAATCTCAGTCGCGCAGTTCGAGCAAACGTAGGCGTGCTTTCGCTTCAATTTGCGGCGTTTGAACGGTAAATTATGATATGGACGTTCGCCAGGGATGCCTAAGTCTTCGCAAGCGGTTTGCCATTCGATGCCGTGTGGGTCGATGCGCCGCCGCCCATTTCTCTCATAAGCGACGAGATGGGCTAGCTCGTGCTTTAGCGTCCGCCAGACTTCATCAGGATTGTACTCCTTGAGTTTTGGATTCAGCTCAATTTTCCGGTCTGGCCACCATGCACGGCCGGCAGTCGTGCGCATCCGCGGATTCCAATAAACCTTGATTTTACAGGAAAGCTCAATGAGACCGAGGCTTTTTGCTGATTCTGCACACCAGGCAGTGAGGCTCTGATCATCCAGTGTGGGATACGCCGTGTAAGCAGAGCGAATTTTCAATGCAGTTAGCAATGAAGACCATCGAAACTCAAGTTGCAGCTTACTTTTGCTCACGCAAATCACAGGTATCATCTCTATTTGGCGAGAGCAATAGCACTCTTCATCATGCCTTGGAAAAAGCAGATTTTGTGCCGATTCAGAGTGGTGAAAATCCTACCTTGCCTCGCAAGTGTTTAGGCATGAGTCCTTATCCCATTTTTTTAGGAAGGCCTCGATCTCTTCCAGCATTTTTTCGCAAGTTTTATCCCATTTGGATGTGCCGCGAAGAATCATCGAGCTTTCTTTGATGCCGATGAAGCGGATTTCCTCGGCTCCGGCTGCGCGCAGATCACTCAATTCCGTGCGCAGCGTTTCGAAAAATGCGAGTTCAAATCCATTTCCCGCATCCATCGCGGCACGAATCAGGGAAACGGTCACCGGTGGCGCCAGTGGCTCTAGTTTTTCCGCGATGTGGTCGCAACCGATCGTGACCAGCATTTGCCGGACGCGTTCGAATAGGTCTTCTAGCTGTAGTAGCTTGAGCGGACATTTCGTTTCTAGGTATTTCACGATGCCGCTGCGGATATCAGCTGCTAAGGGGAAACTATCAATATCTGCGGCTTGCGCGGCTCTGCGCAAGGCAACTTCTAACCACGCCGTGTCGTAGTCGATGACTTGATAACGACCGATTTGAAGCGCGGGGCGGTTGCCAATGAGGGAGATCACGGGATTTAGTCTTTAAAGAGACGGCGTTGAAATGGATCCCGCGCGGCGCGGCGGGAGAGAGACTGGATTTCGGCGATGAATTCGTTCACGTCCTCGAATTGACGATAAACGGAAACATAGCGGACGTAGGCGACAGGATCGATTTGGTGTAGCTTGTCCATTACCTTGCCGCCGATGATGGCAGATGGGACCTCGTTGAGATGGTCTTTGTGAAGATCAGTTAAAATTTCTTCCACTGCACGGTCTAGGCGATCCATGGGCACTGGACGCTTTTCGCAAGCTTTGATTAAGCCACTCATCAGCTTTTCCCGATTCAGTGATTCGCGAGCCCCATCGCGCTTTACCACACGTAGCTCGGTGCGCTCGATTTGTTCGTAAGTGGTGTAGCGGTAAGTGCATTTGATGCATTCTCTGCGTCGGCGAATCGTCGTCCCATCCTTCGATGAGCGCGAATCGAGGACTTTGTCTTTCAGAGAACCGCATTGGACGCAACGCATGAATAATTCCGAGTGATGCGTGACAGCCTAGGCATACATCTGGTAGCGTCAATCTGAAAACTACGACATATTTAGTAGCTGGCTGTTTTGTTGCAGCTGCACACGGATCAAATTTCTAAGGAGGTATTTCCCCTTTTCTCACTCTGAAGTGAGCGAGGGGAAATTATCTAAGGACCCGCTAACCTTGCTCGATGGTTTTTTCAGTCGCGGCATCGATGATTGCGAAACGCTCGCGATTGAGAGTCGGATCTGAGCGGAAGATGAGGCGGCCTGAGTGGGAACGTTCTAGTTCCATGAGCAGCTTGGAATCTTCGCTTTTGAAGCGGTTTAAGACATCGCTATTTACGATGACGATGATGTCGCCAATGGTGTCGCGGTGTTTTTGGATCACCGTGTTGAGACGGCGCTGGATTTCCACGGACATGGTCATTGGGGTTTTGACGCGGGCGCGGCCTTGGCAATAAGGGCAAGGCTCATACATCGAATCGCGGAGCGATTCGTTAAGGCGCTGGCGGGTCATTTCCATCAAACCGATGGGGGAAATTTGGAGAACCTGAGTCTTCGCTTTGTCCTTTTTGAGACGATCTTTAATGGCTTTGTAGACCGCTTGTTGATCCTTGCGGTGGCGCATGTCGATGAGGTCGATGACGACGAGTCCGCCGATGTTGCGCAGGCGGAGCTGGCGGGCGACTTCTCTGGCGGCTTCGATGTTGGTTTCGAGAATCATTTTATCGACGTCTTTTGCACCGCGGTTGCGGCCCGTGTTGACGTCGATGGCGATGAGTGCCTCGGTTTCATCGATGACGATGTAGCCGCCACATGGCAGCCAGACTTGGCGGGAAAATGCTTCGTCGATTTGTTTTGGATTCCAACGCGGTCAAAGATCGGCTGCGCGGTGGTAGGCATGAAATGAACACGGCGTTTCGCGCGGCGGGAGATTTTCCCAGCGATACTGCGAATCATTTCGGTGGTTTCGGCATCGTCGCATAAGACTTGATCGATTTCTTCTGTTAGGAAATCCCTGGCCGTCCGCTCGATCAGGCCAGGTTCTTGGAAGATACAGGCGGGAGCGGGATTGTTAGCACGGCGGGCTTCGATATCATTCCATTGTTCTAACAGCATTGCCAGATCGCGGACGAGGTGGCGGCGGCGGATGCCGATGGCGGCGGTGCGCATGATTAGGCCCATGCCTTCCGGGAGCTGGAGTTTTTGGGTGATGATGCGGAGACGTTGTCTTTCTTTGGGGTCTTCGATTTTTCGAGAAATTCCGAATTGTTCGGTGTAGGGCATCAATACGAGATAGCGGCCTGCCAGAGAAATGTTGGTCGTGACGCGTGGTCCTTTGGTGCCGATGGGGCCTTTGGAAACTTGGATGACGATTTCCGATCCGATCGGATAGATATCTGGAATGTCTTTTGAGCTGATTTTTTTCTGCTGCTTCTTTTGTTTTCCTTCGCGTTGAATTTCTTCCAAGCTGTTATCGAGAGCTGCGGGAATGGCGTCCCAAAAGTGAAGGAAGGCGTTTTTATCGAGGCCGATGTCTACGAACATGGCTTTGAGGCCGCCTTCGATATTTTTGACGCGGCCTTTGAAAATGCCGCCGACGATGTTTTGATCGCCTTCGCGTTCAACGGAGTATTCTTCTAGGATTCCGTCTTCCATCAGGGCGACGCGGCGCTCCAGTTTTTCGACGTTGACGATGATGCTGTTTCCCCGCGAGGGATCGGGCTTGCCGATACCAAGGAGTCTTTTGATGCGTTGGATCATTTTAATAATAAGAGTAAGAAGGTTAGAGTTGATGGGTTTGTTTGGTGAAAATGATTAGTTCTCGTGGTTTAGTTCAGGGGTGATCGTAGGAGTGGGAATTTCGTTGTTAGAAATAGGAGCTGCGGGCGGGGTCGGGAGCCCCTCATTCTCTGCTCCTGCTTCATCGACAATGTCGTCTGCTGGAGTCGCCGTAGGATTCGCTGCAACTGCTGCGGCGATGGCTTCAGGAGAAAGTTGGACATCGCCTGCTTCGATGGCGGCGATCATTGCAGGAGAAATCTCGATGGTTTTTTCGATGCGGTCGCTGTTGCCTGGGACTTTTTCCAGAGTCTTTAAGGGGAGTTTTACGCCACTGTCTTGGGCAAAGAGGCCACGATAAACGAGGTTGACGAGTGGGCCGCAGACGCCACCGCCAGACCCACCGTTTTGCACCATGATGCAGATGGCGTATTTTGGGTTTTCGTAGGGGCCAAAGCTCATGACCCAAGAGTTGTTAGATTTTTTGCCGTTGTCGACAGTTTGTGCGGTGCCACTTTTCGCAGCGATTTCAATTTTAGGCAATTTGACCCTGCCGCAGGTGCCGCCTTTTTCGTTAACGGACATCCACATGCCTTTGCGAATGAGTTCGATGTCTTTGGATTTTACACCTGCCTGAGTGAGATCGACTTCCAGTTTGGGCTTATCTTCGATGACAGCCTTGCCATTTTCCGCGATGGCTTTTTTGACAATTCGTGGTTTGTAGTATTTCCCCCCATTGGCGACGCAGGCTGCCACAGCGCAAATTTGAAGCGGGCTGGAGGAGGTATCTCCTTGGCCGATTGAGAGGAATGCGTTGAGTGATTGCGTCATGCTGGCGTTCGGATTGGCGGCGCGCCAAGCTCGGCTGCCAGGGAGAATGCCGGGATCTTCTTTCGGGAGCTCAATGCCAGTTTTCTTGCCGATGCCTACGAGTTGGCAGCCATCGACCATCGCTTTGTTGCCGATGGTATTTGCCATTTTGTTGAAATAGGGATTGCAGGAATGCTGGATCGCTTGGGCAAGAGTTTGTGAGCCGTGGCTGCCTTTGCTTTGATTCCAGATCCAGCAGCCGATAGGTTTGCCGCTGCCGTAGACGACGTAGCCTTCGCAGGAAAATGAGCGAGTCGCGATGCCTTCCAGAGCGCCAGCGATCGCAGTGGGAATTTTCATGGTAGAGCCGGGTGTAAAACCGGAAATGGCACGATTGGTGAATGGGGCCAGCAGTTCATTCGCGCGATATTCGTTCCAGCGATCTTTGGAAATACTGGGAATAAAGTCGTTCGGATTGTAGTCCGGCACGGAGGCCATGGCGAGAACTTCACCGGTATTGACATCCATGACCACGCCCGCGGCGCGGCCTGCGAGTCGCAGTGTGTTTTCTAATAGATATTGTGCCTTTGCATCAATGGTGAGCTGGAGATTCGCGCCGATGCCGGGCTTGGTGTAGTCTGACATGCGAATCGTGCGGCCTTTTTCATCTTTGACGATGGTTTTGAGTCCTTCTGGTCCGCGCAGGATTTCATCCATGGATGCTTCCACACCAGCGATGCCCTTTTCATCACCGATGTAGTGGTCAAATTTACGGGTGGCGCTTTCTGGGATGTCGCCTTTTTCCCATTGTTTTAAATAGCCGAGAATGTGGCTGGCGAGTGCGCCATACGGGTAGTGGCGCTGGGGACGAATGTTGAGAGAAACTCCGGGTAGCTCCAGATTGTGTTCTGCGAATTTGGCAAATTCATCGTATGTTAGATCCGAGCGATAACTAAATGGAATGAGGCCTCCGTGAGTGACGAAGTGCGTGCGCAAATCAGAGCGGAGTGGTTTTGTTAGGCCATGGCCTTCGAGAACTTTGACAGGGCCTTCATTGACGATGGTGACGATGTCTTTTTCTGATTGCTTCCGCGGGAGACCGTTTTGTTTGACGAGGCGCTGGAGCATTGGATCCTCTGAGCGCTGGGAGAGATAGGCTTGGCGGACTTCGTCGAGATTGAAGGAGGCCTCGTAGTTGCGGAGGTTGCGAGCCAGTGTGATGCCATTTCGGTCAGTGATTTCACCCCGGATACCGGGTTCACGGATGGTGACGGAGCGATTTCCTGGGACTAGCTGGAGAAAATCATTGCGGCGCAAAATTTGGAATTCGTGCAGACGGGACAACAGCGCACCGAAGCCAACGAGCACGAGGATCGTCAGCAGGTAAAGCCGGAGTCTGTAGCTAGGTTCCATGAGTTATTAGGAAACGCGGCGGCGTTTGCGATTTGCTTCAGGGTTGATCGAGTGTCTGCAGGCTTTTGCGACGCGGAAAAGGAGCCAGAAGATGAGCGGAGACATCAACATGGTAAGCAGCGAACTGTAAGTCATTTGGCGGAGCGTGGCTTCGGTAAGGACGCGTCGCCACGGATAAAGGTGATGATGGCATACTCAGCGGTTAGATATAGAAAAATCGCGATGCCAGAAAGGATGGCGGAGAAATGCCATTTTCCTTGTTTAAAAAGTGGCTGGATTCCCTGCATCAGATAACCCATCGCGCCGAAAAGTAGAATGGAATAGCCAAAGCGCAGAGACTCGACTGGCTGAGCGTAAATTTCCGGATCAGCACTGTGAGTGGCGAGTGCACAATGGGCGTCCCAAAAAATCCACCTATCAAGGCTAACAGGAGCATCGTCGGCGAGGTCACAGTGACTGCAGAACAAAGGAAGACGAGCTGCACCAAAAAAATCCGCGACTGATACATGCCCGTGAAAGCAGGCAAGAATTGCTGCACCACAAATGAGGCGAGCAACAAGAAAATGGTGATGACGGAGTAGCGGAACACGGGGGTCAATGAACTGGATCAAGCACGACAAAAACCGTGCTGAGATCCGCGAAGTTCACCGATGGACGGACGAGAGCTTCGGAATCCAGCGCGCCTTTTTGGACGGATTCGATGGTTCCTAGTAAGATGTTTGCCTGGAAGGAGCCTCCCCGGCCTGAAGTGAGAACGCGCTGCCCTTTTTGGACTGCAGCATCGGTTGATAGATATTTTAAACGTAGCATGGGTGTGCCATCGAAGCTGCCGCGTTGACCACTGAGAATGCCGACTTCCGGAGAGCCTTCGACTTTGGCAGAAACCTGACATTTTTTCATCGGTCAGAAGAAGCACAGAGGTGCGATTTTGTCCGGTGTAAATGCGTCGGTTTTGCCGACGAGACCTTCGTTGGTGAGTACGGCGAGCTGTGCGCCGATTCCACGTTCCTGCCCGGCGTTGATGTCCACGGTTTGCCACCAAGTCGTCGGATTCCGGCGAATGACTTGCGCGGCGATGACGTTGAAATTTGTCGCTGTTTTGTAATCTAAAGCACTGCGAAGGCGGTTGTTTTCGCTTTCGAGATCGCGGTAGCGGGACTCGATGATGCGGAGTCTCCCGATCTCACCTTGGATGGCGTTTAGCTCGGTTTCTAGCTCCCGCGAATGATGCGTTTCTTTGAGAAATTCACGGGCCGTCGTTTCTAATTTGGAGCCGGATTTTAAAAACGGCGACATGGCTGTAAAATAGAGATTCTGCACTTCGCGAACTGTTTTCTCACTTCGCGTCAATGCCCAGACAGCTCCTCCGAGGAAGAGTAGCAGGGCGATGAGATTGAGCGGCTTCATGGCCGGGTGAGGCTAGGGAGGAATTTTAACGTTCGGAGTTAGCCACCGCTGCTAGCAGGGTTGGATCTTGAAGCGTTCTGCCAGTGCCTTCCGCTACGGCGCTGAGGGGATCCTCTGCGATGTGGACAGGCAGTCCAGTTTCTTCCTTTAAAAGGCGATCTAGTCCTTTGAGTAAAGCGCCGCCGCCTGCGAGAACGATTCCGCGGTCTACAAGATCAGCGGAAAGTTCGGGTGGGCAGCGCTCTAGAGTGGTGCGGACAGCGTCAACGATGCGGCTGAGCGGTTCCGCCATGGCTTCACGAATTTCCTGTGAAGTGATCGTGATGGTTTTTGGAAGCCCCGCAACCATGTCGCGGCCTTTGACTTCCATGGTGAGTTCCTTGGGAAGGGGAGCGGCGGATCCCAAGCGGACCTTGATTTCCTCTGCGGTGCGCTCCCCGATCATGAGATTATAGGCGCGTTTCATGTAGGCCATGATCGCCTCGTCCAGTTCATCTCCCGCAGTGCGAACACCGCTGGAATAAACGATTCCAGATAGGGAAATGAGTGCGACCTCCGTTGTGCCGCCACCAATATCGACGATCATATTTCCCGAGGCTTCCTGCACGGGCAGACCCACGCCGATCGCGGCAGCCATCGGTTCTTCCATCAGGAAAACTTCACGAGCACCTGCCTGCATCGCAGATTCACGGACGGCGCGGCGTTCCACTTCAGTGATGCCGGATGGGATGGCAATGAGCACGCGCGGGTTATTGCGACGGCCTTTGTTTACCTTTTTGATAAAATGCCGCAGCATCGCTTCGGTGACTTGGAAATCCGCGATGACGCCATCTTTTAGCGGGCGGATCGCGACGATGTTTCCGGGTGTCCGTCCCAGCATTCGCTTGGCATCATCACCGACGGCAAGCACTTCATTCGTTCCTGCTCTGACTGCGACGACGGATGGCTCGCGCAATACAATGCCTTGTTCTTTGACATTGATCAGAGTATTTGCAGTGCCTAGGTCGATGCCGATGTCATTGGAAAATAGATTGCCAAAAAGCTTTTTAAACATGGAGTTTGTTGAAAATAAGAGAGTCGTGGGAAAATTGTGAGTATCTTTGGTCGATGAAAACCAATGGATTTCTGGGAGAGGGAACTAGCAGAAACCCAACAACAAGCGTAGGCGCCTGCCGGAGAATGAGCGAAACTCATCATTTGCAGCCCGCAGGTCAAGCGGTAATCTACGTTCCTCGCTGCCTTTGCAAAGGTTCCACGGAGCTGGAAATCGCCGCGCACTCTTTAATGCTACGTCGTCGCGTGCCGGGCCAAAAATTCGTCAGCCATCGTGCCGTAGGCCTGCGCTCCGATTCCGCCTTTGTCGTGCTCGAAAATCGTCTTGCCGTGGCTCGGTGCCTCGCCAATCCGAATCGTCCGTGGGATCATCCCGGTGTAAATTTGTTCTGGGAAAAATTTCGAAACCTCTTCGACGACTTGCCTGGAAAGCAAAGTGCGCCCATCATACATGGTCATCACGATTCCTTCTAGGCGGATTTCCGGATTTGCGTCTGAACCACGGATTTGATCGATCACGTGGACGATTTTTGCCAATCCCTCCAGCCCGAACCACTCGCATTGGAGAGGAATGAGAATTTCATCCGCCGCGGCGAGCGCCGATGTCATCAAGACGCCCAACGATGGCGGCGTGTCGAGAATGCAGTATTCGTAGAGGTCGTTCGGTTTGAGAGATTGGAGAATATTTCTCAAACGAGTGAGATGGTCATCGCTACGTGCCAGTTCGATTTCCACGCCAGCGAGATCCATTTCCGAGGGCACCAATGAGAGATTTTCCCGGCCTGTCGGTAAAATTTGCTGTGCCACTGTTTTCTCGCCTAATAAAACCGGATACATGCTGCAGCCATCCGACGGCTCAATTCCCAAGCCACTGGTGCAGTTCGCTTGTGGGTCCAGATCGACTAACAAAACACGCTGTCCACGCAATGCGAGAGCAGCAGACAGATTCAATGCGGTGGTGGTTTTACCCACGCCACCTTTTTGGTTAGCGATGGCGACGACTTTCATATGGATTTCTCTAAACGCTCAATGAGCTTACTCTTTCGGCTCGCCGTGCCGCTGGCAATCAAAACCGCAGCGCATCTCAACGGCGCACGGTAATTCTCGTCAGGGCATCTACATTTCAAAATAGCTTACAATCAGGGCTCTTGCAAAACAGTTGTTTGATTTATTAGGGCCGGATAGCCACCACAAGCCCCCCCAATCCATCATCGATTTCCACCGCGAACTCCCCGAGAGTCTTGAAAAGTTCGATGTCATCCAAGCCGAGGCAGACTACCTGTTAGCCCTCAATGGCAATCAGGGCACGCTTCATGCCGATGTCCGGGCCTTCTTCGAAGACGCCGCCAATCTGCAATACGCCCGGAAAAAGGCGATGCCGCGCAGAACTTCTCCACCCTGCGGCGCATCGCGCTCAACTTCCTCAAAACCGAGACAACAAAGACCAAAGAACCCATCCAAGGAAAACGTATTTTCGCCGTCCTCGATCCATCCATTATCGGACTCCGTCAAATGTAGATGACATGATGGGGCAAGAAGAATACTTGATTACTTCTGTCTCTTGTAATTTAGGCCAACGCAAAATTCACGAAGCACAATTCAAGCGATCGGTTGCACATTCGGAACAGCCGGGCCTTGTGCTTGGGCGAAATGATTTTTTGCACGTGGCATCAATGTGCCCAGGCATAAATCCGCCAGAGGCAACACGACGTTGAAATTCTTATGCATATAGCGGTGATGGAGAAGGTGGTGGCCATTGAGCTTGCGAAACCACCACGGCTTTTCCACACGGCGCGCCTTTGGCAAATGCATGCACCAATGGATGTATTCGTAAAAACCGTAATACGATGAAATCGCTAAGCAGGCACCTACTGCAAATGCCCATTGCCCAGTGAAAAAAGCAATGACTGCGAAAGGAGCCGTCCCGATGCAGATCAGAGCCGGGCCATTCCACCAAGCCATTGGGATCGTTTCTTTATCTTTCTCATCAATCAATGATAAGTCTTGTCCGCTTTAAAAGTGCCATGATGCACGATGGCGTGAGCCTTGAACGCATAGCGAAATTTCCCGACAGGGCGGTGCATGACATATTTGTGAAGTGTCCACTCGAAGAACGAAGCGAAGACAGTAGCAACGATGAAGCTGGCCAAACACCAGAGAATGAAAAATGTCATTTGAAAGATGGATAGTAATGATTGCAGGAGCGCGGGACCACTTACACTTGGCTTTATGACATGACAAGTGTCATCGCGGATTCTTTTCCCTTCGTGCCGCCTTCGATCCAAAACCTAACATCGATCATGAAAAATCTAACGCTACTAGCCATTTCTTCCGTCTCGACCTGCGTAACCATCACCTCGGCTACATCGACTTGGGCGTGC
This sequence comes from Akkermansiaceae bacterium, assembly GCA_012032235.1. Lineage (GTDB taxonomy): Bacteria > Verrucomicrobiota > Verrucomicrobiia > Verrucomicrobiales > Akkermansiaceae > Luteolibacter. The sequence goes on from JAAURL010000082.1 coordinate 12,309, forward strand.
CAGACGCTGGGAAAAAGCGTACGCACGACCTGACTATCATCAAGCGATCGGCTAGAGATCACCTCCGTAACAACGCTCCCACAGGCAGTAAGATCCTTTACGCATGGGACAAAGCCTGCATCGACTACCGCCTATGGAGCCAGCTCAAGCACACCGCAGGCATCTACTTCATCACTCGCGAGAAATCTAACAGCATTGCGACTGTGTGTGGGGATAATCTGCTCAACAAGATTAGATGAGAAGGCAGTGAGAGGCGGCGCTTGTGCGCCGTGTTAATCTACACACTGCCATGAAAACAACAATTCCATCTATTACCATCGGTCTCGATCTCGGTGACAAGAAGCACGCGTTATGTGTTTTGAATCATGAAGGCGATATCATT
>JAAURL010000083.1 GCA_012032235.1 Akkermansiaceae bacterium
GCCTGGAAGTGGTGTCCCAACTACTGCTGCGGAAGCTAATCACTCAACGAGGGTTGCAGATCTACAACACTAACAATGCTCAGCGAGCGATGATCTATCGAGCGACGAACAATATTCCCGCAACGTCTAGAACATCGTTAGGAGGGACGGCTCCTGAACTTTTGATTGATCCTGCCAATTTCGGATCGTTGGCACCTGTTCGTAACTACCCACTTGTTCCAGGAAACTAATAATGAGCGATCTGCCAACCACGCCGTCGCTTAGAAGTAGTGACGAGTATCCCAGACTCTTCGATGAAATCCATAAAGAGTCGATCCTGAAAGGGTTAGAAATGAGCTTCTCTAAAAGCAAAGTGCTGCTAGAAGAAAAATACAAAAATTGGGAGGAAACCTTTTTCGGGCAGCACACATCGTCAACGAATCGAAAGATTCAGTTTTACAAGATCGCGCAAGAATTTTTCCCGCAACTCGATCTTGGCGAATGCGAGCCATTCATGAGTATTGTCCTCAGCAATTTGCCAGAGCTTGGGGCGAGAGTGGAAGTCCCAATACGGAAAGAGCAAGGGCGGGTAATTCGGCGTGAGGTTACTTCTAGGCTTGGGGTTTTATTTACGATCAAAATGGATGATGGAGAGCTTGTAAGTCACGAATTTTTCGACTGAGCAAGATCGCACGCTGTCGCCGAAACGAACTCCACCCAAGCTGTCCGGCAAACCCGCTCCGTAACGCCTCCAATTCAAGATCCCAATTCAAGATCCCAGACAAAATGTAGAAATCTTTCTTGCTATTATTAAGGTGTCAGACATACTATTAAGATTATCCTTGCTTTTTAAACCCCTTACCTTACTTTCCTCACATGCGTAAATCCAGATGGCTAGCGAATTGGGAAAATCCCTCCTCATCGGGGGAGGCGAAGCCTGCGATCTATCACTGCATCTCGCGGGTGGTGGATCGTCGTTTTGTCTTTGAAAAGCGCGAGCGCGAAGCCTTCCGAATGTTCATGCGAATGTATGAAAACTTCTCCGGCTGCCGGGTTCTATCCTATTGTGTCATGTCCAACCATTTCCACATCTTGTTAGAAGTGCCGCCAACCTCAGCTGCCGGACTGTCAGATGACGAATTACTCAAAAGACTATCCGCAATTTATAGCCAGGCATTTGTCGCAGAAATCGCCAAAGAATTACGACAAGCGCGACGCGATAAAACCCAAAAGTATATCTCCGAAATCCATCAGCGCTTCACCTATCGCATGCACAACCTGAGCGAGTTTATGAAAGCCCTGCTCATTCGTTTCACCCGCTGGTTCAACCGCACCCACTCCCGCACCGGCACCCTCTGGGAAGAACGATTCAAGAGCGTCATCGTCGAAAGCGGAACCGCCGCACGCACCATGGCAGCCTACATCGATCTCAATCCTGTTAGAGCTGGCATGGTAAAAGATCCCGCCGAATATCGCTGGAGCAGCTACGGCGAAGCCATCGGCGGAGGAGCCAAAGGCAACGGCAAGAAAGCCCGCGCCGGACTCATGCGCGCCTATTTCTCTGATCAAACCACCGCTCCCGATGCAGAAAACTGGCGAGAAATTTCCCGGCTCTATCGTCGCCTCATGGGCATCTCTCTGGGAAAAAATGCAGGCCGTGCGACTCTTAAAAAGACCAACAAATGCATCACGAAGAACGATGCAGAATTGTTAGAAACCAAAGGGAACGAAACTTGTCTCGATGATCTCAACCTAACAAAAATGCTTCGCTGCCGCATCCGCTATTTCACCGACGGAGCCGTGATCGGCAGTCGCGAATTCGTCAATCAAGCCTTCACCGCCGCCCGCGAGAGATTCGGCCCAAACCGCAAAGACGGCGCAAGGAAACTACGCGGCACCGCCGCCCCAGCCGCTCATGTTCTCTGGAGTGTTAGGGATCTCCGCGTGAACAATGGATCATTAGCGCCATTCAGGACTGTCAACAGTCAGGCGTCTCAAGAAGGCGGAAAATGATGAAACGACCTGAAAGAGAATTTCGTTAGAATGCACGCTGCGTTATCAGGCGGGACGAAATGGAGGGAGAGTTTCCGTCACAAGCTCTACACTTCACCTCCATGCATACCTGAATCCAGGAAATGCTCTAACTAGTTTCCTCATTTCCAGCTTCATCAAAGTGGCGGTGATGCAAACGGCGTGGAGGGCGCGGTCGAGGTTCAGGCCTCGATCGCCGTCGGTGGCCGAACCTCTACTTTGAAGCACTCGGCCTCTTCAGTCTAGAGGCAGCCCGGATCCGCTAAGAAATGAGCCTCCGATACAAAGAAGCAAAGTGTTAACCGGAGAGCCGGATGCGGGAGATCCGCCGTCCGGTTCGGAGGGAGGGGTGAGAAATCATCCCTCCCCTATTCCGAATTAAGAAAGAACTCTAGTGATGACGTAGCTGTAGCGGTATCGGAATTACTTTTAGGCTACCATGGCGAAATACTGTCGAGAATCGATGATCATCATCCCGATGAAAAACTTGCCTTCGCCGGTGGCTCTCTGCATTTTCCCGCTCATGTCACGCAGTCACCGCATCACGATCCTCGCCGGAGACGGCATCGGCCCAGAAGTCATGGTCCAAGCCGTCCGTATCCTTGAAGCCACAGAAGCGAGATTCGGCTTCACCGTTTCCCGTAGCGAGCACCTCGTCGGTGGTGCAGCGATCGATGCGACTGGGCATCCGCTCCCTGCCGAAACGGTTGCTGCCAGCGAGGCCGCGGATGCGATCCTTTTCGGTTCCGTCGGTGGACCGAAATGGGAAGCGCTCCCTCCAGATATTCAGCCAGAGCGCGGTGCATTGCTCCCGTTGCGCAAGCACTTCGGCCTTTTTGCCAATCTCCGTCCTGGCGTTTGCTTGCCAGCGTTGACTCATGCTTCTCCTGTGAAGCAAGAACTCATTGCCGATGGTTTCGATGTTCTCTGCGTCCGTGAGCTGACTGGCGGCATCTATTTCGGCTCGCCGAAAGGCAGGGAAGAGCGCGATGGAGAACCTGTCGCCTTCGATACGATGATCTATCAAAAAAGTGAAATCCAGCGTATCGCGCGCGTCGCTTTCACCGCTGCGATGGGCCGCAAAAAGCAACTTCTCTCTGTCGATAAAGCCAACGTGCTCGCCTCCTCCGTGCTGTGGCGGGAGACGGTCATCGAAATCGCCAAAGAATTCCCCGAAGTCCAGCTGAGCCACATCTATGTGGATAACGCCGCCATGCAGCTGATTAAGCGCCCGGGATCCTTCGATGTATTAGTGACTGAAAATCTCTTTGGCGATATTCTCTCGGATGAAATGGCGATGATTTCCGGCTCCCTCGGCATGTTGCCATCCGCCTCGCTGGGGAAACAGCGCGAAGACGGACTCTACTTCGGCCTTTACGAGCCATCCGGTGGCTCCGCTCCTGACATCGCAGGCCAAGGAATCGCCAATCCCATCGCACAAATTCTCTCGCTCGCCATGCTCCTTCGTTTCTCCCTAGGAGAAATCGAAGCTGCCGATACAATCGAAGCCGCGGTCGCGAAAACGATTGCAGATGGCTTCCGCACCGGCGACATCGCCACCAGCCAGTCGGGAGAAATCAAAGTCGGCACCACCGGCATGGGCGATGCGATCCTAGCCCGTCTCTAGGGCTTTTCCATGGATTGAAAGAGGCATCTCTTTCTTTATTTCTGCGCATTAAGATTTGTGTGACGGAGAGGTATCGTGCCTGTTCTTCTGCGGCATCGCTTTTCTTCAACATGCGACAAGCGAATATTTTTCGTCGCACTGATGGAATAAAGCACCACCGCTTTGCTCATAAGGACGCAAACTGGACTCACAGGCAATGATCAGCGGCATGATACTGCGTTTAGTTACTTCAGTCCGGTTTAAAAATAGGTGTTAAAATAGGCACCTTAAACTCAGAAAACGATTCCTTTTCTCTCAGAACAACCCATTTCATTCCATGAAAATAATGCTAAGGCTCTTAAGTTTCGCAATGCTATGCTCATTCGCAAACGCCGCGGCTCCAGCCGTGGGCTCCATTTCGCCGAATCAGCAGTTTGCTCGTAAATCCAGTAATGGTTTCGATTTAGTTAGCCTGGACGACTACGAAGGTAAAATCCTCGTGATCATGATGATGACTCCTTGGTGCCCCATCTGTCAGACAAACTCACAAGCAGTCGGCAACGGCCTATTAGACCATTTCGATTCTCCCTCCAGAGGTAATCTTCGTGGCAAGAACGACAACGGAGTGCCCATTCAGAGCGTGCTACTATCCACCGAACAGGCAGCTTCATGGGACGAAACGAACCAATCTTTCTCCGCTGCGAATGGCTTTAATCAATGGGGGCTAGATGCCAACGCCCAGCGCCAAAATCCCCGCCAACTGCTCGCCTATTTCCGGGGCGGTTTCATCAACTCGAACAATCTCTCCGAGTGGGGAAATGATCGGCGGCGAATCGTCGTCTTGAATTTAGTAAATGGTTCCACATCTCATTCCTTCAGAGAAATCATCATCAATCAGAATTTCTATACTTCGTCTAACAACGTCGCAGCGAGAGCCGCCGTCAACGCGATTTTACCCCAAGCAGCAGCAACACCTCCCTCCTCGATCGAGCTTAATCAAGGGGAAACAGGGCTCAGAAGTGGTTTATCGACCGTGTCGTTTGGCAAAGTCACCCCTGGAAACTCCGCTACACTCACATTTACGATTCGTAATAATAGTACCAGTGACCTCGCCGGCATCGCCGCCAGCCTCAGCGGGGAGCAAGCCGCAGATTTTCAGGTTAGTAGTCCGATCAATACGACGATTGCTCCGAATCAAACCACTAGTTTCACCATCACGTTCACTCCACTCGCTATCGGAACGCAAAAAGCGATTTTAAATGTAACTACGACTACCGCTGGCACCTCGCCCTTTACCGTCAATCTTTCCGGAACGAGTGGACAGCCCAGCCCGGAGATCGAAATCCAACAGCAAAATCGATTCACACTCGTCGATGGAAAAACGAAACTCAGCTTCGGCTCCGCCAAGGTCCGCAGCCGTGGCAAATCTCTGAACTTCATCATCACCAATACTGGCGATGCGATGCTGACCGACCTCGCGCTCACCAAATCGGGAAATCATCGTAAGGACTTCATCGTCAGTTTTCCTGCTGATATTCAGCTAGCCCCCGGTGCAAGCGCGAGTTTCAAAGTAAGCTTCATGCCACGAGGAGCTGGCTCCCGCAAGGCAACCCTGAAACTCATCAGCAACGATGCCGATGAGAGCCCGTTTGATATTTCTGTCACAGGTGTAGGTGCTCGCTAAACCGATCAAATTGTTACCCCGTTACAAAGTTGCAAATACTCCCGGACGGTCAGAAATCTTTGGGTGTGCTCGATTGATAAGGCAACAGGCGGAGTGGTTTTCTGTATGCCCATGGGAGCTGTTCTCCCCGCGTTTATTACCGCCTTTGAAAGAGCTAGTTTCGAGGACTAGCAGTTAAAACTCTTTAATTCGAAATAGGAATCACGATTGGTATCATGATAGGATTGCGGTGGGTGGTTTCCGCTTTCACGGTGGCCGATACTTGTCTCTTAGATGAACTATCAAGAATCTTCAAATAGACGTTTTCCGTGCTGAGGATCGTGCCACTGACTTCGTAGACCTTACCTGCTTCTACCTTCATGGGAATGGTCGCAGTGGCGGTTAAGACTCCTTCTCCAGGAACGCTTCGATGCAACGTTGCGCCTATTTCATGGTTTCCTGGTGTGACGGCAATGCCTTTTTCACCATCCGGGAAACGAACTGCCTTGCCGCAGGGCATACCATCGATTTCTGTTAGTATATAATTTGTGGGGCTTAAAAAGCCGCCTTCTTTGTTTAGCTGTACAAACCTCGCCGACTGCGAAGGGTCCGCAGGGCCTTGTGGATAGGGCGGACCCTGAGCGCAGGAAACAAGCGATATGGCGGCAATTAAAAGTAATAGAATTCTCATCGGCGAATCCATTGAATCATCCTTGAGAGTTTGTCGAATCGAAATTGCTCGCGGCCAGGACGGGCAAGAATCAGGCCAAATTGTGAGATGGTCTTTCTTTATGGTTTCCTTTTTCAGTGAGCGCTTTTCAGCCCTTTGATTGATAAAGACCCATTGACAATTCGCCAGGATCATCAACTGTTCATGCGAACTTAATGAACCTAGACCGAAAACTCCAAATCCTAGCGGATGCAGCGAAATATGATGCCTCTTGCGCCAGTTCTGGAGCTGCGAAAAAAGATTCGCGTGGCGGTAAAGGAGTGGGTTCTACCGGCGGAGCGGGTATTTGTCATAGCTATACTCCGGATGGCCGCTGCATTTCTCTACTGAAAGTCCTCCTCACCAATGTCTGCCTCTACGACTGCCATTACTGCATCAACCGTAGGTCGTCTAATGTTCAGCGCGCCTTATTCACGCCCGATGAGGTGGTGAAGCTCACCTTGGATTTTTATAAACGAAATTACATCGAGGGGCTTTTCCTGAGTAGCGGCATCGTGCGCAGTGCCGACTACACGATGGAGCTAGTCATCGAGGTAGCACGACGACTGCGCGAGGAGCATCACTTCCGTGGCTACATTCATTTAAAAACGATTCCCGAGGCTTCTCCTGAATTGATCGAAAAGGCAGGTCGATATGCAGATCGCATCAGCATCAATATCGAGCTGCCCACCCAAGCGAGTTTGGATCGATTCGCCCCAGAGAAAAATTTAGCTAACACGCAAGGAGCGATGGGAGGCATCCGCACACGCATCGATGAAGTCGCGGATGCTCGCAAGGAGTTTAGGCAAATTCAAAATCGCCCGCGCGTGAAACCGCCGACTTTTGCCACCAGTCAAAGTACGCAGATGATCGTCGGTGCGGATGATTCCAGCGACTCCGTGGTGTTAGGTCGCGCCGATGAGCTGTATCGCGATTATAAACTCAAGCGCGTCTACTACAGCGGTTTCAGCCCGATCCCCGAACCCAGCGTGATCCTTCCCTTAAAAGCGCCGCCTCTCATTCGGGAGCACCGACTCTATCAGGCGGATTGGCTCCTTCGGTTTTATGGCTTCGACGTCAAAGAGCTTCTCCCGAAAGAAAATCCGAATCTGGATTTAGAAATCGATCCGAAGCTCTCGTGGGCCATCCGAAACCGGCAATTTTTCCCGGTTGATATTAACCGCGCTCCACAGGAAATGCTCTGGCGGATTCCTGGAATCGGCGTGAGAAATGTGAGTCGGATCCTTGCAGCAAGGAGATATGTGAATTTGAAACTAACAGATCTTTTGCGGATGCGTGTCAGTTTGAAAAAAGTCCTGCCATTCATCATCGCCGCGGACCATACTCCCAGTTTCGGATTGCTAGAGAGCGATCAATTACGCACGCAGTTTTTAGCGAAACCGAAACAGCTCGAACTCGATTTCTCCGCGCCTGCACCGACGAATGCTGATCAGATCATCACTCTCAATGGTCAGCTATGATCACTGCCATCGTTGATCATACGGTGCATTCTTGGCGGCTCAAAGCACGCGAGCTCCTGCGCCGTGGAATCCCTCCGGAGAAGATCGATTGGTGCGCGGAAAATGGAGAGAAAAGTTTGCTCCCTGCGGAAGAGATGTCTTCCGTTTCCCCAAGCCGTGAAATCAAAGTTCCCGCGGATTTTCTCCCGCTAGCAACGAGTGTCTGCGCCCACACGGATCCACGGCGCTGGGCGATTTTATATCGCCTGCTCTATCGACTCACCCACGGTGGGGAGAAGCACTTACTCAAAATGCCGAGCGATCCTGACACGCGGCAATGTCAGATGTGGGCCAAAGCCGTGGGCCGGGATATTCATAAAATGCACGCCTTCGTTCGCTTCCGGCTCATCCACGTGGATGAATCAACTGGGAAAGAAGAATTTATAGCATGGTTCGAGCCGACGTATCGCATCGTGCGACTCGGCACGCCATTTTTCGTAAAGCGTTTTGCGAATATGGATTGGTCGATCCTAACACCCGATGAATGCGCCCACTGGAATGGCAAACACCTCACGTTTCTCCCGGGAGCAAATCGACACCAAGTCCCAGATAGCGATGCTCACGATGATCTTTGGCGGACTTACTACCGCAGCATTTTTAATCCCGCCCGGCTCAAGGTGAAGGCGATGCAGTCTGAAATACCGCAGAAGTATTGGAAAAATCTCCCGGAAGCGTCGATCATTTCCGAGCTGATCGCAGGGAGTAAAAATCGTGTAGATGAAATGTTAGAAACTCCGGAGCGCCCCGTGAAACCGATGCCGAACAATGCCTATCTGCGATCTCTTCACACCAAGGAAAAATCTCCCGAAACTCCATGAAAGGTGTTAAAAAACAGAATCTCCCGGAAAAAAATTGTGTCACTTGTGGTCGCCCATTCACATGGAGAAAAAAGTGGGAGAAAGTTTGGGATGAGGTGAAGTTTTGTAGCGATCAATGCCGCATGAAAAAGCCTAAGCCATAACTAATCTTCGTGATCCATATTCTGCGGTCCTTTTAGGCTAATTTCTAACAATTTCCGATGTTTGGTGATGCGGCCAGTGACACGTTTTCGCCACATTCTAAAGCTGGATGGCTTCAGCTCGCGGCGCATGATCTTGATGACTTCATGCTCGACTAGGCCGGTGCGCTTTTCGATTTCTTCGAAACTGGTTCGATCCTCCCAAGCTAAACGAATGATTTGAGAAATTTGTTCGGTCGTCATGTTCTGTTTCATGGTGATAAATGGCGTTTCATTTTTTCCCAAAACGGAAAGAAACCTGAGCCGGAAAAAGAGAATGCATGAGCATCAGTCTCCCGGCGCAATAAAGTGAACCGTATTCCCAATGACGCAAGGTGCTCTCTGATTTGAGCCAAGCATTTCTGCTCCGGGCCGACAAAAGGAGCGAAGCCGATGACTTCTTTCAAATCATGAGATTGTGCCCAAGAAGATAGACTTTTCGCTTTGTCTGTAGTGATAAAAACTTCAGATGGGCAATGATAATGGGCTGAAGATCGGGCGATGGAATCATTCAAAGCAGCTTGCTCCATCACACGTCTTTTTTCGTCTAAATCTTCTGTAGAGAAAAATGCTGCGATGGCGACTAGCTTGAGGTTAGCAAGCGGTCCGATTTCCGGAACTAGATCATCTGTATGAAGCCACAATCCTGTGCGATCACTCACATTCACAACTTCGCTGGGATAGACGGGCAATGACTGCTTCGTCAGATCCGCATGTTCCGCTGGAATGCATGGTTTGACCAATCCGTCTGCGATACGATCATTTCCATGTGGATGCTCTCGTAAAAGTTGAGGTGCATATTTTTCGATATTACTGGATCGGACCATGTAGGTTTTCCCCCGAGTTTGTAAGCCTGCGACCCACCGCCAGGAGAGTGTATTACTGGCTGCATCTGCATCTAATAAATTTTGATAGAAAAAATCCGCTCCTAGTTCCCACGGCAGCTGCTCTGAGTGTATCCAAAAGCTAGCCCACCACATCCGTGCGTGATTATGAAGGTATCCCGTTTCGATTAATTCACGTGCAATCGCATCCATACAGCCCACGCCACTATTGCCAGAGGAAACGACAGTGGCTTTTTCTAACAAATCTTTCGGCAATGTCTGCCGCAGCTCCTGAACTCTCGCTTCCCAGCTAGTCCAAACACCGGGACGCATTTCTAGCCATCCTTTCCAATATCGGCGCCAGCAGATTTCTTGCAGCCACTTTTCTACAGTGCTGAGACGATGATGTTCTAATGTCTCAGCGATGATTTCGTCTTCTGTGATGACGCGATACCGCAGCGCAGCGCTGAGTCGTGAGACATTCTTGTGTCCGGTTTCGACGTGGTTGCGCTGTGCTGCATATCGCCTCACCTGCGGGAGAAAATCACGCCAAGTCTCCAGCGCCTGGGTTCGAGTTCGTATTTGCGTCATCATAAAACCACCCTAGTTTACGAAAATTTCTACGCTAACGAAATTGATGACTCCTAACTTTATCGATGATCTCACCCACACTTGAGCAACGTCTCGCTCCTAGAAATCTCGGCGTGACTCATCCCGTCATGTATCAGCGTTGGAGTGATTTGCTATTTCTCCACTGGCGATGGGATTGTGAGGATCTCCAAAAACGTCTTCCCCCCGGCTTATTCATAGATCGTTATGAAAATGAAGCTTGGTTAGGAATTGTCCCTTTTTTGATGAAGCGGGTGAGACCTCGATTTTTGCCCGCGCTGCCATGGCTTTCTTGGTTCCAAGAGTTAAATGTCCGCACTTATGTTTATGATGAAAATGGCGTGCCAGGAGTTTGGTTTTTCTCGTTAGATTGTAATCAATCACTCGCAGTTTATCTCGCGCAGACCCTTTTCAGTCTTCCTTACTCGAACGCGGAAATGAGTTGTCGGATGGATCGAGATCGACGCCTCCACTACGAATGCAAGCGTCGTGGGGAGCGGGGAGTCATCACGATTTGTCTATCAATTTGAAGGAGCGCCACGAGCCGCAGAAATCGGCTCGTTAGATTTCTTCCTTACCGAGAGATATGTCCTTTTTGCTGAAACGAAAAAAGGAATTTACGAAGGAAGAGTTGCACATGTGCCCTATCCTTTAAGCTCTGTGAACGTCCTCCAAATCGATGAGCTACCATTTGCTTGGAATCATTTTGCCGCAACTAATCACCCACCCGATCACGTCATTGGCTCGCAGGGAGTGGATGTAAAAATCGGCCCGCTAAAACTCACCCATCCAACATAAAATGGAAGCCGCGCTCATTTACCCGCATCAATTGTTCGTACGGCATCCGGCCATTCAACCGCAATGCGAAATCTGGCTCATCGAAGACCCGCTATTTTTCGGGAATGACCCAAAATGGCCTGCGCAGATGCACCAGCAAAAGCTGATGCTTCACCGCGCCACGATGAAGGCTTACGCGAGCGAGTTAGAGGCGGGAGGATCTCTCGTTCACTACATCGAAAGTCCAGAAGGATCTTCGATGAATAGCGCTGATTTGTTAGGAAAAATACTGCCGAAAAACCTCAGCAAGCTTCATTTTGTAGATCCTTCAGATCACGTTTTATACAAACGCATTCTGCGCTTCACCAAGGAGAAAAATATCGAAATCGCATGTTACCCATCACCCAATTTTATCAGTTCAGCGGAATTCCTCACCACTCATCTCGCTTCAAAGAAAAAGCCATTCATGGCGAAGTTTTATGAAGCCCAGCGGAAGCAACTGAGCATTCTGTTAGAAAAGGATGGTTCGCCACTCGGCGGGAAATGGTCATTTGATACTGAAAATCGCGCGAAGCTTCCCAAGAAGCATGTGCCGCCACCAGAACCCAGAAGCAAAACGAATGAATTTACCCGAGAGGCGGGAGAATACATTTCTCGGAAATTTCCTAACCAATTAGGCTCCGTCAAAAATTTCCGCTGGCCGGTGACGCGGCGCGATGCAGAAGTTTGGTTAGATGAATTCATCGATCAGCGCTTTGAAAATTTCGGGATTTACGAAGATGCGATCTCCACGGAGCACGCTTATATCTATCACGCTGCCATCACCCCGATGCTGAATATCGGCTTGCTCGATCCCCGAGCAGTGGTGGATCGGATTCTCCAGAAAGCATCTATCTGCAAGAAGATTCCGATGAACTCGGTGGAAGGATTCATTCGCCAAGTCATCGGCTGGCGCGAATTCATGCATGGCATTTATCGCCACCGTGGAGTCGAGATTCGCAATGGAAATTTCTGGCAATTTGAACGCACCATTCCCCAATCCTTTTACGATGGGACGACGGGAATCCCGCCGATTGATCGAGTGATCCGCCAGTTGTTAGATGATGGCTACTGCCATCACATTGAGCGGCTGATGGTGTTAGGAAACTTCATGCTGCTCTGCCGTTTTAAGCCAGATGACGTCTATCGTTGGTTCATGGAAATGTTTATCGATTCCTATGATTGGGTAATGGTGCCAAATGTTTATGGGATGTCGCAATTTGCAGACGGCGGCACTTTCACGACGAAGCCCTACATTTCAGGGTCCAATTATATTTTGAAAATGTCTGACGAAACAAAAGGCCCGTGGTGCCAAATCTGGGACGCACTCTTTTGGACATTCATCGGTGATCACACTTCGTTTTTCTCAAAAACCCACGTCTCTCGATGATGGCGCGGAACTGGGAAAAGCAGTCTCCCGAAAAGCAAGTGATGCATCGTAAAGTCGCAGAAGAGTTTCTCGCTAGCCTTTAAAGAGTTCCTTCTTCATTCGGGGAGTGTACGCTTCCAGCGTGCCATTTCCGGCATCTTGCCGGGAATTCTTTTAGGAGATGATTTGCGCTGCGCGGGAGATTTTCTAGACCCTTCCGCATCTTTTATTGAAACTTCGCCACGAGAGAACGATTCGCCGTGAGATTGGTGATCACGAGTTTCTTGTTCTTGGAAATACTTTTTTTATTCTCAAACCATCCGAGGAACTTTTTTCCCTTTTTTCGGTTTGGCGCGATGTAGGACTGATCTTCAACCCCAACGTGGCGAAATGTGATGGCCCAGAG
>JAAURL010000084.1 GCA_012032235.1 Akkermansiaceae bacterium
GCCGGGAATTCTTCGAATCTCGGATTCAATTTGCGCTGCGCGGAGGCTTTTAAAACCCTTCCGCAGGGATGCGGAAGGGAGCACGCTGGAAGCGTGCGCCCCCCGAATGAAGAAAGAGTTCTAATGAAAGGATCTCATCCTTTCCACAACATCCTTGCTCCGAAGAGCACTAGCACGCAGCCGAAGATGCGGGTCAGGGTTTGATTACTGAGGGAGCGCATCAGATCGCTGCCGAACCAAGCGGCGACGGCGGAGGCGAGACCTACGGCAGCAACGATTTTCCAGTCGATGAGGCTACCAGCGCGGAAGTTGTTCGCTGTGGCGGCGAGTGCAGTGACAATGATGACAGCCATGGAGGTGGCAACGGCTTGTTTGTGCTCCAGACCCAGCGCGGCGACGAATGCGGGAACCATCACGATGCCTCCTCCAACGCCGCAGAGCGCGCCTAACAGACCAGCGATGAGGCCGATGACGATGGCTGTGAGAATGAATTTCATCGGCGGGCGGGAGATTTGCGGGCGGCTGCAATTTCGACGATCAAGCGGTGCAGGACGAGGCGATGATCGAGACTGGTGGTGACCAGTGCTTGATCGGCTTTTAGCGTGGCTTCCATGACATGTTGTAGGCCAGACAGATCGAAATTTCGTGCGTTATCAGCGGCTAGGAAAATCGGGAAAACATTCACGCCGGAGCCGTCTTTTTTCTGTGGCAGCCAGGCGCGGTCTGCTTCCGCCAGACGATTCAGGCCGCCAGAAAAAGCACTGTAATTTCCCGTGGGAACTTTGAATTTCTCCATGATCAGCTTGGCCATGAATAAATTCCTAACCACACCGATGATCGATGCCCGCATGATCCCGATGGCGGATTCATCGGCTTCCAGTTGTTCATCGATCAGCTGGATCGCCCGCGTGGCATTTCCTAACTGGATCGCTTTCCCGATTTCAAAAACGACGGCAGCGCGGCTCAGTGGAACGAGGACTTGCACGTCCTTTTCCGTCACTTCCCGGCGCTCCTTGCCCAGATAGAGATCGAGTTTTTCTAATTCGTTCCCGATTTGCTGCGACTGTTCTCCCGCTAACATCACGAAAAGCGCGAGAGCATCTGGCGTGAAACTCAGGCCCAGCTCCCGTGACCGTTTTGTGACCATTGAGGCGACCTGATCTTGCCAATCATCGCGGCTGGTATCGATGCGGTCGTGGACTTGCACATCAGCGGCCTGCTCGATGTATTTCCAAAAGGAGCGGCGTTTATCCACGCCTTGCGCGGTGAGGAGAAATTTCACTCCGTCGGGAATTCCTTTCTCCAGCGTGCTGCGCAGGCTTTCGACGCCAGCTTCGGTGCGCTGGGAGCGGCCAGTCACACTATCTGCTAGGAAATTCGCATTGCGAAGCCACACGACTTTATCCCCGCCAAACATAGGAATCGTGAGGAGCGCCTGCACCGTGGAGGAGCAAATTTCATAAGCAGATTCGGAATTATCCGCGATGCCGTCGATCGTTTCGTGGGTGAAACCATCGTCGGCACCGCCTGTTAGCTGATTATATAGGATCAGGGCTTTCTCCCGAACTAAGCCTTCATCACTCCCGACTACAGCGTAGAAATTTCCACGTTTCTGAGTTTTTTCTTTCGCTTTGGCGGCCACGATAGATTTCGGTGAAAAATTTCTCTTCAATCGTCAGCATAGAGAATGCGCCCGCAGTTCTCACATTGGGTGACTTCCTTGGCAGACTGCACTTTCAGAATGGTGGAGGCGATGAGTTTCATGTGGCAACCTTCGCAATTTCCCTCCCGCATGGGGACGATGGCTAGGCCGTCTTTTCCCTTCATGAGCTTATGATAAAGCGGGAGAAAACTAGCAGGAGCTAGCGCAGCGACTTTCTCTCGATCTGCTAGGACTTCCTCCCGATCTGCCTTGATCCGTTGATGGCGCTCTACTAGGGAGGCTAGATCTTCCGCGACGATTTTCTGTGTCCGGGAGCGGGCTTCCTCCGCAGTTTTTTGGGCAGCGCGGAAAGCGTCGACTTCCTCCATGGCTTCCAGTTCCTGCGTTTCAAAAACATCCAGCTCCTTTTCATAGCGGACGATTTCGTGGCCTAGCGCGACGAATTCCTCGTTCTTACGTGTTTCAAATTGCTGTAATTTGAGGCGCTTGATCGTGGTGCGGCGGGTTTCAGCATCCATCTCGATTTTTTTCACGCGTAGCTCTGCGTCCATGAGAGCTTGGTGGGCTTTCACCACGGCGGCCTCATCGCCCGCGAGTTTCGCTTTGGTCTTTGCCTCATCTTGAGGGAGTTTTGCCAAATCCTTATCCAGAGTGATTAGGCGGCGATCACGATCTTGGAGAATTAACAACGCGCGAACTTCATCTTGCATGGCCATTGGTTAAACGCCCCAACTCACAACGGCAAGGATTGCTTGTTGCAGTTTAGTGGCAGGGACCGACCTCCGGGCGGTCCGGAATTGGCAGGGACCGACCTCCGGGCGGTCCGGCTGGCAGTCCGGCGCACTTTTTAGATCGTTTCATTCTCCCCAGACACAATATCTACGCTAAGGACCGTTCGGAGAACGGTCCCTGCCAGAACGGTCCCTGCCAGAACGGTCCCTGTCAGAACGGTCCCTGCTCAATGTCGGACTGCCAAGTTACCCTTAAATCTGTCTTTCAAATTCCCCAGAAAATTTCGCATGGCAGCGGCCTGTGGATGATGCTATCTCCTTTTTCGGATGTTTGAAGTTCGTGAAAACCAGATATGATTGAGCGCGCTCTGCTGGTGCGCTTTTATTTTGACGCCCGGGAGGCAACGGAATCTGAATCCCTCCTTGAAGAGTTGGGTGAGCTGGTCAGCACGCTAGGCGTATCGGTCGTAGAATCCGTGCTGATTCGTAGCCGGGAGATGCATAAGAAATTTCTCTGCGGCACGGGAAAAGCGGATGAAGTCGTCGCGCTGGCAAAGGCCCATGAGTGCGACGTGATCGTCATCGACAATGGCCTGGCTCCCTCCCAGCAACGCGAATGGGAGCGACTGGCCGATCTCTGCGTGATCGATCGGGAGGAAGTGATTTTAGATATTTTTGCGAAGCGTGCCCAGACGAAGGAGGCTCGCCTGCAAGTCGAGCTAGCGAGAATGCAATACGCTTTGCCAAGGCTGGCTAGAATGTGGGGACACCTCGACCGTGAGTCTGCTGGTTCCGGCGGTGGTGCAGGCGGAGGAGCCTCTCGCGGCATGGGAGAAAAGCAAATCGAAGTGGACCGCCGCCTAGCCTATCAATCGATTGATCGCGCCAAACGGGAAATCGAAGCCGTTCGCAAGCAGCGGAAAACACAGCGCAAAGAGCGGGAACGTCTCGGCACTCCCCACGCCGCGATTGTCGGCTATACAAATGCGGGAAAATCCACACTGCTCAACATTCTGAGCGGCGCAGATGTGATGGCAAAGGACATGCTTTTTGCCACGCTTGATACGACCACTCGCAAGATTGATTTACCCGATGGCCAACCGCTCCTGATTACGGACACGGTGGGATTTGTTAGAAATTTACCTCACCGTCTCGTTGAGGCGTTCAAGGCGACTTTAGAAGAAGCAAATCTCGCAGATTTCCTGATTCACGTGCTGGATGCCACATCCCCGGAGATCGAGAGATTTCATGACACGACGCTGGAAGTCCTAGCGGAACTGGGAGCTGCCGACAAACCGACCATCACAGTGCTAAATAAAATCGACCGCGTGACAGACCCGTTCGAGTTGATTTCCCTGGAGAAAAAATTTCCCGGCGCCCTGCATGTATCGGCAGTGACGGGATTGAATTTAGATGAGTTGCTAAAATTTTGCTCCCAAGTCCTCGCAGACCGTGTGCGCCATCAGGACTATCGCATTCCACAAAACCGTGCTGATCTAGTCAGCTTACTTCACCGTGAGGCGAAAGTGCTCTCGACGGAATACGAAGGTGATGATATTCTCGTCACAGCCGTCGTGCCTGCAGTGATTGCTGGACGACTGGAAGCGTTTGAAGCACTCCCCGCATAAATTTTCGTTAGAAAACATTCTATGTTCCGCATCGTTTCATCTATCTTGATAGCCTCCTTTACCCTCAGTTCCGTGTCTCTCGCGCAGAACGAAGAACAGCCAACAGAAAACAAGGTTCTAAAAGCACAACCCATCGGTGGCGATGAGTTCCTAAACTCCGAAGAACCCGGCGCGGTCCCAGACGCACCGAAAGCTCCCACAGAAGTAGCCCCCATCGTTCCCACTGAACCTGCCGCCACACCGATCGAATCCACCGCTCCCACGGAGCCATCGCCAGTGGATGTCCAGCCGACTGGAGATGATGCACTGCGCCTTCAAATTTTCCTAGATGAATTAAATTTCGGCCCCGGCGTGATCGATGGAAACCAGGCCAGTTTAGCCAGCTAGCCGTGCGATCTTGGAATGAAGCCAACGGTTACCCGCTCGCTGATTGGACAGCAGTCAACACTGCGGCGCGTAAAGCCGTGCCAAATCCACTGGCCACAGCCATCGTTCCAAAAGTCGCGAAATCATGGGTCGATGGCAGCTTACCAACCAGCAAGGCCTTGCAAGCAAAGCGCAAGCGCATGACCTATCGCAGCATCGCAGAATTCATGGCAGAGCGTTATCATACGGATGTCGAATACTTGATCCTGCTGAATGGAAAAAAGAAAGTTTATAGCCTGAAGTTACAAGACACACTCGTCGTCCCAAATGTAAAACCCTTTACGATCGAAACCCTAACAGGAGCGATCTATAAACTCGATGAAGCTCTAAGCCAGCGCCACGTCGTCGTCGATACCAAGAAAAACCAAGCGCGCTTTTATGAAGCCGCGCCCGTAGCGCTGATTATTGATGAATCAGAAGGTGAGGACGCGAAGCCAAAAGCCAAAGGCCCAAACCGCGGACTCATCGCCTCCTTCCCCATCACTCCCGGCCAACCGAAGTTCATCCATTACGGTAAATGGGCGGTCAGAAATACGGTCGAATTTCCCAGCTGGCGATATGATAAAAGTTTGCTGAAAACTGGGAAACGCAGTGCAGATTCACAGACGCTGGAAATCCCGCCTGGTCCTAACAGCCCGGTCGGTGTCCTGTGGTGTGGACTCACTAAATCCGGCATTGGGCTCCATGGCACATCTGATCCAGAGACCATTGGCCGCGCTCGCAGCGCTGGCTGCATTCGTCTAGCGAATTGGGATGCCGTTCGCCTGCCGACGCTGATCCGTCCCGGCACCACGGTGGAAATCCGATAACTCACTGACACGTAGCTGGAGCATCCTGCTCCAGACTGTGCAAGGAGCGTCTCGCTCCTTTCCTTCGAAAAAGAAATGACCACCATCAATAAGATCCGGCTCATTTTCTACGGCGGAATCATTCTTTATCTCCTTGCGCAATTTTTTGTGTTAGACGGCCCGATGCGTCGTTGGGCTCGTGGTGAAATCTCCCCAGCACCACCACAAAATATCGCGGCCCGTGTCGGGGAGAACTCCATTTCTAACAATCAACTGGACCGCGCCACCAGCGAGCGACTCTGGCTCCAGGGAAAATCGACAAAAGATATTTCTCCCGCTGAACGAGAGCTAGAACGTCGTGCCGCTCTGAACGAACTGATCGATCAAGAATTACTACGCCTGCAAGCCAGGACGATTTCACAACTTCTCCCGGTCAGCGATGAAGAAATCAACGAACGCCTACTTCGTCTGTTAGGCCGCTTTGAAAACAAAGGGACAATGGAAAGCGCAATGAAATCCCAAGGATTTTCCTCCGAAGAAAAGCTACGTGAATTCCTAACCGATCAAATCCAGCAGGAAAAATACATCGAGCTACGCATTAGCTCTCAAATCAAAGTCAGTGATGAAGAAGCGCAGCAATGGTTCGCAGAAAACGAAAAATCACTTTCCACTCCAGAGCGTATCGAAGTCAGGCACATCTTCATCCCAGCGATGGATCATCCATTAGAAGAATCCCACCAAAAGCTCCAAGCTGCGCTCGAAACCCTAACAAAAAACAAAAAGACTTCGCCACACTCGCCAGAGAAATCAGCGAAGATCTCGCAACGAAAGACAACGGCGGCAAACTAGGCTGGATGAGTCGCGACCGCCTTCCAGAGGATTTCGCCAAACCCGTCTTTCAGTTAGAAAAAAATACACCCACTATCGTTCAAACCAAACTCGGCTGGCACCTCGTAGAAATCACTGCACGCAAACCCGCCGAGCCACGCACTTTTCAACAAGCAGAACCAGAAATCCACAGCGCCCTAGAAGCCATCAAACGCCGCCAAGCTGTTAACGATCTGCGGACACAGCTCCGTAAGTCGATGTCAGAAAAAATTCGAGTTTTCTAACAAATTTATTTAGTAATTGATGGGCCTTCCTGTCGGGTTGCTCTCCAAAATGAAGCGCGCATTTAAAATTGGACTTGTCACCTTTTAATGGAGTGTCTTTTTGGTGCGATTGATTTTGTTTAGTTTGTTGTTCAAGCGGCCAATTCGGCAGCTAAAGGAGTGATGTAATTCTAGGATATTTCCCATCTCACAACACTCCGAAAAAAGGTTACAGGTTCAGTTCTGACTGCCGCCTACCCGATTGGCAATCAAAGTGGTGATTGCCCCAGGGATGCTTCGCCGAGAAATTCGAGTGCGTGATCCGCGCCGATACTGAATGCCGCAACAGAATCCATTCCATTAGGGAAATGGCTGAGAAGGCCTTCCACATGCATAAAGATCATGGGTTTTATGTGGCTCCTGGATTGAATGTGTTAGGTAAGCGGATAGTCCGTAATCTGCTCCAGCTTGATCCCGTAGAGAGCGGCTATTTCCGGTGCATTTGAAACGTGATAGATGTCTCGATAATAGATTTCTTTGATGCCATAAGCACACAAAGTCTGCATGCAAGCCGTGCATGGCATCGTCGTAGTCGCCACGATTTTCGCCTCTCCCCGGCGGAAAAGGCTGCATAAATTGACTTCTGCATGGAGCATGAATTTCTGCCGTGCTTCCCTGTCATCCCAAAATCCCGGTGGCGGGTTGAAACCAGGAGCTAGACCATTGTAAGCCGTCCCGATCACGCGGTGATCGAAATCTAAAGCCGCAGCTCCCACTTTCCGGTAAGGATCTTCCGAGCGCAGACTGGCGACATGCGCCAAAGCCATGGCGTATTGGGGAATCGATAAACGGTCGGCGGACATGACGGTTTGAAAAATTCTAAATTTTTAAGCCCTAAATTCTAAACGAAGATGGAAACTAGCAACATTGCTATCATATCATTTCCCTGGCCAGCGCGGCGGCACCGACGGTTCCAGCTTCGTGACCGAAAACGGCGGGCAAGATGACGAGATGATCTTTGAACGGGCCTGAGAGCTGCGGGAAGAGGTGTTTTTGCAATGGATTAAAGAGAATTTCTCCAGCCCGGGCGACGCCACCACCGATGACAATTGCTTCAGGATTGAGCAGCCAGCAGCAATTCATGACGGCAGAGGCTAACATTCTCCCGACGTCGTCCCACAGCGCTAGAGCTACAGCATCTTCCGCGTAGGCCGCCGTGGCCAGAGCTGCTGGCGTGCATTCTTGCAGGGATTTTTGGATACCTGCCTCATGATAAGCATCGCGTGCTTTGGCGGTGATTTCGCCATTTCCGATGTAGTCTTCCAGTGCCCCTAGGTTCCCGTAGGCTCCGCGCCGTCCCCGGTAGTCGATCGAGGTTTGGCCGATTTCTCCAGCGCCGTGGCGTGCCCCGCGAATCATTTGACCATTCGCGATGATCGCTCCGCCCACGCCTGTTCCCATCGTGATGAAAACAACATGCTGATACCCGCGGCCTGCACCGCATTTCCACTCAGCAAAGGCCATGCAGTTGGCGTCATTATCGACGGCGACAGGGAGATTGATTTTCTTTTGCAAGATCGCTTTGAGGGGGATTTCCTGCCAATCTCTGACGTTGGTTAAATTATAGACCAATCCCGTTTCAAAATTCACGAATCCCGGCATTCCTACGCCGATAGCAGCGATCTTCGGGTGCCTGGCACGGAGATCTTCAATTGCGCGGACCATTTCATCAATCAGCTCGCCATGCGTCTCGAAATCCTGAGTCGCGATGGGTGGCGCGTGATCGATGATGTGACTTTGAAAAACTGCGGCGATCTTGACACTGGTTCCGCCGAAATCTACGCCGATCATGATGGGATCATCGCTCATATGATTGAAGTTGATAGCAAGCGATCTCGAAAAAGCACGTCTTTTCGACGATAAATTTATAGAACTCTCTCGAAATTCAGGAGATGCACGATTGAGGCGCTATTCTTCCATTTTACAAAAAACCCGCGTGGCGACCTGGCGTAATCCGTCCAGCGTGATGTCTGGATCGACGCAGGTGATCTCCCGAATTCCTCGGGCGATCAGGGCGGCGTCGCCACCGGTTGCGATGATTTTTGGTTTCCCGGGAAGCTCCTTGCAAATTTCCGCTAGGATTTCCTTTACCAATCCTCTGTAGCCGATGACCGCGCCGACCTGCATGGCGTGAACGGTGGATTTCCCAATGGCGGAGGGCGGCTCGTCGATTTCGATCTTGGGAAGGAGCGCGGTTTTCCTTGTTAGGTAGTCTGACATCGCGCCTAAACCGGGAGCGATGACGCCGCCGCAATAAGCGGGAGCAGATGAGATCACGTCGAATGTGACGGCCGTGCCGAAGTCGATAATGATCGCGGGAACTCCGTGGCGAGGGAGAATCCCAGCGGCGTTGGCGAGGCGATCGGCACCGATTTGCGCAGGTTGCGGGTAGTCAATCCCGATGCCCAACGGGCTAGCAGCAGTGACAAAGTGCAGCGGGCACTTTCCCGAGAAAAGTCTCTCGAGAATTTCGGCTTTTTCCGGGACCACGGAGCAGATGATGACGGCATCGAATTCGATTCCCGAGAGAACTTCTGCGAGGGAATCGGGAGAAATCTCTGGAGTGGGTAAAACGCCGCGCCAAGGCAGCAACTGATCGGAATTTCCAAGGGAGAATTTCGTCCGGCTGTTTGAATTGTCGATGAGGAGCCAGGTCATTGTTTACCAACTGTTAGTGGTGAAATTTCGAGATTTGCGGTTTTTGATTTTTGGGAGCGCCTTGTCCTGACTTAATCGAGAGCGTTCCATCGTTCAGGTGTAAGTTCAGCGGGCCTTCGATTTGCGGGGCTTCCAGCCAAAAGCGGAACCAGATTTCCCGCGATTTTGTCATGTCTGCTCCCGCAAAAGTGGTTTCCGCAGGCTCTAGTTTCGCTCCCGATCCGGTTTCTAACAGGACCGGTTTCTGGAGATCGTGATTGACGCCCGTGTTGACTTTCAAATGCACATCGACCCAGTAGTAGGATTCGTCACGGGTGACCAAAGTCGACTGCACTTTACAGCGGGCTGCCGCGTCAGAACTCCAAGAATAGGGGCGGAACCAAACCCAGCTCGCAAATAAAGAGGAGAAAACTAGAGCGACAAAGAGAATGTATCGGAGGAGTTGGCGGGCCACACCCCTAGAGGAAACTTTTGGGGGAAAAGCTGCAAATGAAAATAAATAGGCAGCGTTCTAAGGCTGAGTAATCAAGAGTGGTAGCCGTAACACGAAAGAGGCCAGTAGAATTTTACTGGACATCCCTTTTATAAAGACGGCGACCACGATCAGCTATCCTCCCACTTCATTATTTTGACTCAGCTTGGAACTCACCGCACCAGTCGGAGGCATTTGTCACAGGGAAACGAGATTCAAACTTGGTTTTCGAATCAATCGTGAAGACAAATGCTTGTGGGGCGTGTCTGCGGCATTCGCCTTTTTCGGAACTCGCCTCATTGCTCCAATGTTGGCAAGCTGAACATGCGTGGACTTTCGATTTTGTAGTATTGGTTTTCATGACTTTTGAGTAGAAATAAACACCAATATAGAAAGGCGCATTCGAGCAGCATTCAAGGGATAAAGCCAACATCAATCATTTGTTGATGACTCCTAGTCTCATTAGATTTTGGAGCAAAATCGCCAAAAAATCGGCAAATTCAGATTTATTTCTTGTTATTGAGACTCTTTATCAATAGATTTAATGCATGTCGCACCTCACCAGACTACATCAAATTGTGGTCAGCTTGGCAAAACCGCTGACCAGTGCTTCAGACACGCTTTTGGACCTACGGACATGGGCAGCCTCTGGTGAGCAGGCGGGATCGTGCGTGGCTGCTTATTTCCAACTGCTTGATGAAGCGCCTAGGGAGCCTCAAGTTTTACAAGACCTCAGTAACCTCTGCCAATGGTTAGATGAGAATCTTAGCATTTTGGTATTCGATGGAACGTATTCTGCCTTTGTTAGAAGACATGCCATTTTCACTTTTGGGTTATTCCGATTTAGAAACGTTCTGTCACCAAGCGATTCAGAAGCTATGGAAAGATCGTTGCTATTCAGGGACTAAAATCGGCATGCGGTTTACTTTCACGCACAGCCTAGCCAATGCGGCTTAGTTGATGAGTTCTCCCTCCACAGATGCAATCGAGAGATTCGTGCAGCACGCACGTGATTTCTGGTCTGCGAATGGGATGCGGATGACTCTATTACGTAAAATCATCTGTCGCACGATCGCGGGCCAAGACGCGCCATTCGTGGCCGATGGATTATGGTTAGATGCACGGAAAAAAGATCGAGGAATCTCTCTGTCATCTGTCTATCGAACACTAGCAGATCTTGTGGAGGCGAACCTACTCCATGAAATTCACAACCCATCGAAGCAGCGAACTTTTGTTAAAGCTGACTCGTCTGTATCATCTACTGCGCATTTAGTTTGTGCCGATTGTCACCGGGTCATTCCACTAAATGATGAATGTCTAGCTCTTCGCCAGGAAGCATTGCTGAAGCAGTTAGGTTTCGAGACCAGCGGCATTCATCTTCATATTGAGGCGGCTTGTGAGTCGCTGCGGCGTTGTGGTGTTTGTGAAAACCAGAATGATAACGATGAAAGGAAAATTTCCCCCGCGCCGCACAAGCAATGAAAGTGGATGTTCATTGGTGGAAAGAAGGTACAGACATCAACTACGGTCGCCTAACAGGTAAAGTTTCCTCAGGTGGTTGGCGCTGGCGAGGTTCTTCCCATGGTGATGTCTGGCTGTGGCTCAATCACACTGGCCGTGGTCTCATTTGGGGGCGTGGTGAACGTTTCATGCTACATCCCGGAATGTATGCTCTAACAGGAGGTGGTGATTTAGATGAGTGGACATGCGTACGCTATCCTGGCCCGCATGAAATGGAATTGGTGCGCCTTTCTCGTAAGTGGTTGGCTGCACATTTAGGGAAGCAAACAGAATGGCTGCACCCCGATCTTGTGCACTGGCTTAAAGAAGGTGGCAGGCTCGCGTTTTGCGGGTTGATGGGCGTCTGGGAACATGATTTGTGTAGCGCATTGAAAGACGCTGCCACCCATGGCGGTGGTAGAGAACTCCTAGCGGAAGCACGTTTTCTCGAATGGGCTGCGGTCCGGCTATACCGGGAAAAATCAGGTGATCCTGGTGGTGGGTTTTGCTCTACTTATAAAGGGAGAGATCCTGTTAGGAAAGCGATTGACATCATCCGCACTCGGTTGGATCAACCGCTAGACCTCAGCGCTCTGGCCAATGAGATCGGCATTGCGCCGCATTACCTTTCACGCCGAGTCAGTGCGGAAACAGGACTGACCTTGCTACGCCACTTGCGGCGGATGCGAATCAGCCGTGCTTGCGAATGGCTTGGTAGTGGGCGCATGAATGTCACCGAGGCTGCATTGGAAGTCGGCTACCAAAGTCTCAGCCATTTTGCGAAAGCCTTTCGTGAGGAAACGGGAAAAACTCCTCAAGACTGGCTGAAGTCAAGGAACTGATTCATCGACGCTCTGAATCGCAATTCATCGCTAATTTGATGCAATGCAGCAGGAGCAGATATTGGAAAAATGTCGTAAACACTAATTTGTCAGCAGCAAAAAATTTATAATCCAGAGGAAAAATTAATGTTCACAAATATACCAAAATTATTACGATGAAATATATATCTAGCAGAGTCATCATGTGTCTTGGAGGTGTCCTACTCTTACCTGTCGAATCATCTGGTGGTGCAGTGCTGCAGAATTATAGTTTAGGCACGAGTCAGGAGACGACAATTTGGACAAATTTATCAAATGCGAATCCTTCCATGTCGCCGGCAAGCGGCACTGGTGTGACATCTGTCACGGCTCCTGGATTTCGTGCCAGTGTGGGTTTGTATTCCTTCAGTGGTAGCTATTCTACGACCACAACGCAAGGCTCCACATTCGACGCGCAGAGCGTTATTTTCCAAGCAGATTTATCTTATAACTCCAGCTTCAGTTTTCCATTTTCTGGTGGGCCAATCCTGAGTTTTAATGGAGGC
>JAAURL010000085.1 GCA_012032235.1 Akkermansiaceae bacterium
TCTTCCGGGGAGCGCACGCTTCCAGCGTGCTTTCTTCCGCATCCCTGCGGAAGAGTTTTGAAAAACCTCCGCGAAGCGCAAATTGAATCCGAGATTCTAAGGATTCCCGCCGTTGACAAGAGCCTGAAAATTTAACGATATTAGGGTCTTGAAACCCACGCTTTTTCTCCCGCCCGTTCTTGCGCTGCTGATTACACTGGGCTGGATCACCAAGGAGCGGCATTCCATTTCCATTTTAGAAAGGGAATGTTCTGTGCTCCGCAAGGCCATCGCCTCCCGCGTCATAGAAAATCCAGCTGACTCAGTATCCGCCGAGCGAAACTTGCCCAGCAAGATAACGAATGGCAAAAAGTCCGTGGGTTGGAAGGAAATCGCCGCCAAACTGCTTGGCGATTCAGGTAGCAGTAATTTTTTTAACAGCCGGGAGAGGACGAAGCTAGAGCGATACTTGCTATTGCTTTCGCAGGAAGAGCTGGCCGCTGCACTGGAGGAAATCGCCACACTGGATCTACCTGATAAATCGCGAGAGGCGCTCGAATACCTACTTATTGAAAGGCTCGTTTTAAAGGATCCTGAATTTGCTATAAAACACTATTTTAATCGGATTCATGATGTAGAAGGTTCGGTTCGTGGGCAGCTAGCCGATGCAATGGGGATGTGGGCGAAAAAGGATCTGGCTAGTGCAACAGCTTGGTTTGATCAACAAATCGCGGCTGGTGCTTTCGACAGCAAATCACTCAACGGTAGAAGCGATGCTCGGATTAGCTTCGAAAGGAAATTATTAGAAATCATGATTTCGGTGGATTCTACTGGCGCTCTCGCACGGTTGAAATCCCTGCCAGAGGATCAGCGGGCCGGCATGATGTCAGACGCCGATGTGAAAAAGAAGATCAATTCGCCTTAGCTAACATCATCCGTGGTGCAGTGCCAGAGAAAGAGTCCGCCGATGCGCTCGCTAGTCGGGCTGCATCACTAGCCTATAGCGAGAGCTACGCCGTGGTGACTGAATATCTTGATCGCATCCAGGCCACGCCTGCCGAACGGGCTGCTAGCGTGGAACAATCGGCAGAACGAAAGATGTATTATCTCTCATCAAAAAGAAAAGTCATTCGGGAAGACATCGATGCCATGCGCGAATGGGCGAACGCCCAATCTCCAGAAACGACTGATCAGGCAACGGGAAAAGCACTCGCAGCCGCGACCCAATCAGGTAAAAAGCTTGAGTTTTCTGAAGCGGTGGCACTTGCCACTCATTACCATGACGCAGCTGGAAATGATGAAGTTCTCGTTTCATTTCTCTCTGCAGCTGGCTACACCGATAAAGAACAGGCCCGTTCTCTGGTGGAAAAGATCGCTGATCCAGAAAAACGGGAAAAACTTCTCGAGAAATGGAAATAAACCACGGTAAACAATGAGAATCTCCATCACCCTCTCGCTTCTCATTTTCGCCATCGGTGTTGTCGCCGCTTGGCAAGATCGACAACGACTGATTCAGATCAGCGAAACCCATACGAAGCTGGTAGCGGAAGCTTCCCAGTCCGGGATCACGCTCGATTCTTCCGGCCCAGATCTAAACGTGCGAGTCACCAAACGTCTGCGAGAAAACAAGCAGGCGGATGCAAAGCAAACCGCTGCCGAATTGATCAGCTATTTCAAAGAATGGTCAGAGCTTCAGAAAAAAAAGCTCCAACCCGATGAAGCCATGCAAAGGAAGAGCATGGATTTCCAAGATCGGTTATTAGCCTTAGATTCAGCACAATTAAAGATTCTCATCGCAGAAATCCTTGCAGAGAAGGATCTCGATGACAAAACTCGCCAGTATCTAAATTACTCTGTGATCGAGACTATGGCGAGCAACCACCCGCAGGCTGCGCTTGCCTTCTTACTTTCAGAGGCTTCGGATCTTTTCAAAGACGGCTGGCTGGGATCTCGTCTCATCTACTCCTCGCTGGGCAGCTGGGCGAAAGATGACCCAATAGCCGCACTCGAGTGGGTGCGGAAAAATGGCGAAAAGTTTCCTGATCTAGCCAATGACAATACGAAGGAGGGGATGATTTCCGGGGCAGCCACCAATGATCCCAAACTTGCCTTTCA
Organism: Akkermansiaceae bacterium; assembly: GCA_012032235.1. Lineage (GTDB taxonomy): Bacteria > Verrucomicrobiota > Verrucomicrobiia > Verrucomicrobiales > Akkermansiaceae > Luteolibacter. Next base: position 2,095 of record JAAURL010000085.1, read on the forward strand.
GCTCATCGGGCAACTCGGTGTAAAAGACACGGACCGCTCCGTTGGACAAATTATCGATTCTGCAAAGACTGCCGAGCAACGGACCAGCACTCTCGCCGCGCTTCGCGGTTATTTAGCGAAGATTGAGAACAAAGATGCGAGGGAGAACGCCTCAAGAAATGCACTCCAATCCATCGCCGAAAGCGCAGCCGAGACTGGATTTGAAGCTGGGAGCAAATGGATTGAAAGCGCTGGACTTACTCCCTCCGAACTCGCCTCCTCCCTAGGGGGATCATTCGCACACCGAATGCAAAGTAAGGATGCCGGCAAATGGTTGGAATGGATCGATAAAACGCTGCCTCCCGGAGAAGAATCTGAGAATGTTATCCGAAGCATTGTCTCCAACTGGACCCGTGAGGACTACCAAGCTGCGGGAAAATGGCTGGCTGCGACACCCGATGGACCGACCAAAAACCAATCCATCCGCGCTTATGTGGATGCCATTTCCGAGTATGAACCCGAGTCCGCCGCAGAATGGGCCATGACCTTGCCCGCTGGGAAGGAGCGCACACAGTCCCTCCAGACCATTTACGAAAACTGGCCTAGGAAAGACGAAGCCTCACGAGCCGCCGCTGAGGCATTTAAAGCACGGCACGGGATCGAGTAGCGGGATCTTTGTGAAAATTCTCAACTTTTTGATCTTTTTAAATCATTGATTATCAGTCATTTTGTTTTTGAAGCGACCTAACAAGTGCTTTTTCAATTTGTCCAAATGACAAATATGGCGTATGAGGGACGCGCCGTCAAGAAAGCGGCTCACAACTTCTGCCACTAACATTGCATGATTTATCGTTCCCTTTCTCTCACTGCGCTCGCGTTGACAGCGGCGCTCCTCACCAGCTGTGGCAGTTCCGGCCCTGACGTGATCTCGAAATCATCGATCCAATCCGTTTCATCCCGCACGGCGATTGCGACTGCTTCCAAGAAGAAGGAAAGCTTTGCCATTCCAGCCGCTTCGACCAGCACTGTCGCGGCAGCAGCAGGCAAGCCACTCGATAAGCACAAAATGCCTGTTTACGCATTCGGTGATCGCAATCGAGTTGTGCGCACCACTGCCTACACTTGCAGCGAAAGTGATCACCTCATTTACGGCAGTAAAAATGCGACAGGCACCTATCTCCGCTACACGGATAAAGTCCGCAGTGCCGCGGCGGATTGGTCGTTTTACCCAGTTGGAACCACCTTCCGTATCAAAGGGCTGCCTTACCTCTACGTCGTAGATGACTACGGCTCTGCGCTTACCGGGACCGGACGATCGATATTTATAAGCCGAACAAAGCGGTCATGAATCAATGGGGCCGCCGCAATGTAGAAATCACGATTGTCCAGTGGGGTTCATTTAACCGCAGCGCAGAAATTCTCGCAGGGCGCACCGGCTTCAGCCACTGCCGCTCGATGTTGGCAAACATTCGCCGACAGCAATCTGGTAGCAATACTGGCGTGGCGAAGCTCTGATAGATCTCTCTTTCCTATCGGGGGGCGCACGCTTCTAGCGTGCAATTTCCGGCATCCTGCCGGGAATTCTTAGAATTTAGAGTTCAATTTGCGCGGCTGTTTTTTGTTTTACTGCAGCGGAGCTAGTAATCTAGCCACCCGGGTGCTGAGGCGGAATAAGAAATGTTTGTTCGTGAGGTCTGCCAGTGAGGCTTCCCGAGAGTGGCTAAAATCTCGAGTGAGCATTTCTTCGACTTCTCCAACGAGTTTCTTGTCTGGTGAAAATGCCATGATTTCGAAGTTCAGCCGAAAGGAGCGATTGTCCAGATTCGCAGTTCCCACGGCAGCGAGACGATGGTCGATCAGCAGCACTTTCTGGTGCATGAATCCTCGGTGGTAACGGAAAATTTTCACTCCAAATGGGAGGACTTGTTCGTAAAAGGAAAATGCTGAAAGCCAAGCGAGAACCTGATCTCCGCGCTCGGGAATGAGAATGCAGATTTTCACACCACGGATGGCAGCTGCTTGGAGAGCCGCGACAACGCCTTCGTCCGGGACGAAATAAGGAGAAGCGATCCATAGCTTTTTCTTTGCAGAATTCGCCGCTTCCACCACGAGCAGCTGCCAGGAATCTGCTAGATCGGCAGGGCCCGTTGGAATGATGGCAGCCACTTGGTCAGCGGCCTCGGCTTTGTTTTCCCAGTGCAGATCTGGCACGCTATCGGAAGCCCAGAACCAATCTTCTAAAAAGACCAGCTGCACCGCCTGGACGACTGGGCCAGCCATTTTCAAATGCGTGTCTCGCCATTGGCCGAAGCGTTTGTCCCAACCCATGTATTCGTCGCCCACATTGAGCCCGCCGATCAGGGCTGTTTTACCATCACTGATGACGATTTTCCGGTGATTTCTGAAATTGATCTGCAAGCGTGACCACCAGAAGCGGTTGATGCCGAAGGAGCGGCACTCGATGCCAGCGTCCTTCATCGCTTTCAGATAGCGCCGTGGCAGCTTGTGTGAGCCGATCTCGTCGAAGAGAAAATAGACTTTGACGCCAGCCCTAGCGCGTTCGATCAACGCTTCTTGGAAGCGGATCCCGAGACGGTCATTTTTCACGATGAAAAAGTTCACGCACAGGTAGTTCTGCGACTCTCGGATGACCTGGAAAATCTGCTCAAACGTGCGCTCTCCATCGATCAATAATTCCAATTGATTTCCCTTCGTAAATGGCAGGCCGCCCAGTAGCTCAGCGGCTCGCTCAAAAGCATTGTCGTAGGGAATGCCGACGGCGAAACCCGAAAGGCTCTCGTGCATTTTCGCCGCTAATTTACTCAAGCGGCTATCTTGCTCCCGGCGACCACCGACATTCCGGGAAAACCGCGTTCTCCCTAAAGCCAATACAGCGGGAGTGCAATAAATGGCAAAGCCAGCAGAGAAACCACCCACGCAATCGTTCCCTGTGAAGTCCGCACATGCATCAAAGCATGAATCACATGCAGAATCCCGACGGCATATAAAGCGACGACAAAGCCTAACTCCAGCCAAGTGGTGATTTCAAAATCAGGAGAGAACACTCGTGAAAACTAAGGAGCGAATGATGCGGACACAAGCGTCTAGCTAGAAGTCGATCCCTAGCGTTTCCTGATCAACATGAACTCATTCCCATCCGTGTCGAAGCACATCGCTAAATGTGGCGTTTCACCATCTTCCTCGGCAGGTTCCCGGACCAATCCGCCACCGTTCGCAATGACTTCTGCGGCGCCAGTAACGACATCGGCGACTTGAATGCTGATGCCAGTCCAGGTGCGTTTGCCCTCGCCGCCGCCGTGAATACCGATGATGGCTCCGGCGATTTCTAATTCAGTCATGGCGCTGGAAGATCGGGTGACCTCAGCGCCGAAAGTTTCTTGATAGAATCGAGTGGCACGCGCCAAGTCAGCTGCCCAGATGACATACTTGACGCGTTCGACTTGCATCTTAGTAAGCAAAAATTTCGCCTTCGCCAAAGAAGCGCTTTAGCTCGGCAGCGGCAGCTTCTTGGGAATCCGAAGCGTGGCAGACGTTGCGCATTTTCGCGTCAGCGTCCTTGAATCCGAAGTCGCCACGGATGGTCCCGGCAGCGGCTTGTGTGGAATCGGTAGGCCCCAGGAGATCGCGGACTTCAGCGATGACATTTTCGCCTTCCAGCGCCAGCGCGATGACTGGAGTCTCCTGCATAAAGCTGCGGACGGATGGGAAGAACGGCATGGTGGCGATGTGCGCGTAGTGCTCTGCCAAGATTTCATCGCTCAAGTGCATCATTTTGATACCACGGACGATAAAGCCTTTTGCCTGAAAACGCGCAAGGACTTGGCCGGTGAGATTTTTCGCAACGGCGTCTGGCTTGAAGAGAATAAGGGTCGTTTCTGAACTCATGTCGGGTGCGGGTTACTGTCGCAACCAGGATTGAGCAAGCTTTTTAGCGGTTTAGAGACTCCGTTTTACGATAAATCGTGGATTATTCTTCTGGAAATAAGCTGTCTGCCCGCTGACGCAGGGATCGGGCCGCATCAGCATTTCGCTTTTCGCTTTCCCAGAGTCTTGCCAAACGGCGCAGTGCATTGGCAGTTCCTTTTTTTCGCCTCGGCAGGGTAAGCGCGGATCGCAGCTCGCAGGCGATCTTCGGCGGCTTTGCTCTGACTTTGGGAAATCAATGCTTCGGCGGATTCTAGTAAAAACTCAGGATCGGTTTTCTCATCGATGGCCCGTAGCGATTCCGCTTCGCGAAAAAGGCGTGCGGCGAATTCACGTTTCTCTGGATCGCGGTGTGCAGCGATTGCCAACTTGCTAGCGAGTTCGTAGTTCGTCGGATGATCGAAAATCGCTTTTTCTAACAAGATTCTAGCGTCGCGTGGTCGATCTGCTGTCAGCCATTCAGCAGCAAGTTTCAGGAAATCATCAGGTGAGCCGCCGCGAATTTTCAGTGTTTCTCCTGCATGGAAACGGGCGGGTTCCGCTTTTTCACCGAGTCGATAAAATTTGGCCAAAGCCTGGTGCGCCAAGCCCATGCGAGGATGAATTTCTAAAACAGTTTTTAATGTCGTTTCGCCTTCGGCATCTTGCTTTGCCGCGAAAAATAAAATGCCCAACCGAGTTCGCAGATCCAGAGATGATGGCGCGGCGATGGTGTGTTGTTTCAAGATTTCGATTGCCTGTTCCGTGCGGCCTGTGTTGTGAAAGTGGTCAGACGCCCGGCGAGCGATCGCCGCATTTTGAGGATTTGCCCGAAAGCCTCCTAACAATCGTGAGTCTAGTTTTTCACGAGCTGCGGCATCATTCGGATCATATAAATTTTTTCGCTAGTGATGCATAGGTCATGACGGCAGATAGATTTTTAGAATCTAACTGTTCTAATAAATCAGTTTGCCGTGATTTGTTTCCCGCGGCTTGGGCATATTGAAATAAGCGTTGAATGATTTCCGGATGTTGGGGGAATCGTGTCAGGGCAGCTTCCAGAGTTTCCGTCGCCAATTTTCGTCGCTAAAAGAATCGCCACGTGATTGCTGCAATTAGGAAATCGGCGTAGATGAGTTGAACGTTGAGATCGCCAGTTCTTGCAGCTGCTAAATCGCGAAAAAGTTTCACCGCAGCGGTGCGATCCTGATTCGCTAATTTCGCCCCGGCGACTCGCTGGACCAGTGGCAATGCGCTCGGTTCAGCCAGTTGCGCTTTTTCAAAAAGCTCCGCCGCTTTTACTGTATTTCCGCGAGATTCTTCCACGAGGCCAAATGCGAAATCTAAGCGGGGATTCGCCATTACGAATGCAGTGCTTAGAAAAAGACCGATGATGGATGTTCGCGTCACTTTAAAATTCAGGCAAACTTGAAATGATCGAATTCAGACGATTCGTCGTTTTGTGTATTTCACACCATTTCTCAATATAGGACATATCAAGGTTTTCTAGTCCTTGCACTGCTAGGACATCGCGGGCGTCGTCTAGATCTTTGGAGCGAGCCCAGCGTATTTTTTGAATGACGATATCCTCGGCAGTCGGGAGCCATGTTTGTAAATGGAGTTGATCTGATGCTCGATAAATGCGTCGCCTGAATTGCTCTTTGACAAAAGGATCATCGAATAACTCGAAAAGTTCGACATGAACTACAAGACCTTCCCTCGGCTTTCCAATATGCCGACGACCCCACGTGAGAGTATCGAACTGAACTTGGTTTCCGAACTCGACGGTCGGTTCTAACCGATTGATGACTCGATTCACTGAGTTGCCAGTGACATCGATAACAAAATCGACGTCCTTTGTAGAGCGTGGAATGCCATAGGCATTGTATGCAAAAGCACCGGTGATCATGTGAGGGATTTTCTCTGCCTCACATGCCTGAATCACAGAGATGGCGAGTTCTTCCACAGTCATAATGAATGCGGTAGCTCAGTTACATATACCTTGTGATCTCTTGCTTTGCAGAGACGATCAAGCCCCTTTCTTGCCTCTAGAAAACCCATGGATCGGTTATTGGTTTGGAGTTTCCACATCGCGCCAGAGATCATTCGTTCCGACACAGCATTGGTCAGCTCAAAACCTGTTTCCCAGCGCTCGTCAGTCGTCATGCCGCGCGCGCGCAGCACTTTCTCCCGATAGATCGAGTCTTGTAGATCTTTTAGCGCGGTGGGATGATCGTGAGGATTTGCCATTGCGCAGAGATACTGCCAAAAATTGAGCGGACAGTAAAATAGAATCAGCGACGGGTGATTGCTGCTACACGCTGGCGATGTGGGAGAATTTCTCGTCGATGAAACGCAGGATAAGAGATTCGACTTCATCGTTCTTTAAACGCTCCACCACATCTACGGAGAATCCACGGGCGATGAGTTGACGGGCATTGACGGGATCGATGCCGCGGGCGCGTAGATAGAAAATTTCCTCGTCACTGATTTGGGAAGAAGTGCTACCGTGGGAGCATTTCACTTGGTCCGCATTGATTTCCAGACCAGGCATGGAATTGGCTTCGCAGGTATCGCTCATCAAAAGATTGCGGCAAGTCTGATAGGCATCGGTGTGATGGGCGCTTTCATCGACAAAGATTAACCCAGAGAAAATGCTACGAGAGTTATCGTAGAGAGAATTTTTATACAGCAGATCGGAGTAAGCACCGGGAGAAACATGATGCTGGAACGTGCGTTGATCGTATTCTTGCTCGTGAGCCGGGATGGAGACGGAAAGCATGTCGGATCGGGAGCCCGGGCCTTCGAGCCGAGAGAGCGATTCGTTCCTTGCCCATGAAGCGCCGGTGTTCAAGATGAAGCCGGTGGCGGAGGCATCGCGGGAGGTGGCAGTCTCATTGATTTGGATCACCCGAGTGACTTCGTTGAACGCTTGGATCGCGACGTAATCGAGTTGCGAGTTTTGTCCCGCGCAGAGATCGTTGAAAGCAATGGCGAGGCCAGGCTGCGTGTCATCTGCGGAGCGGAAAATATCGACGACGCGGACCTTCGCACATTTCCCTGTGACGATTAGCGTGTGCGGGAAAATGACGACGTCTTCGCCAGCGACCCAATGGTGCGCTTCGATGGTTCCTTCGATTTCAACGTGATCGGGCACGTGAATGAATAAACCATTTGTTAGGGATGCTTCGTGCAGCGCTGCGAATTTCGCCGAGCCGAGTCGAGTTTCCTGTTTCATGAAATGGTCTTGCACCAGATCGCTGTGTGAAACAAGAGCCTCGGCCAATGGCAGACAGACCACGTTTTCTGGGAGATGGGATTCTACGTGGACCAGCTCGTCATTGACGAAGACAAACTTCGCAGTGGGTTTTTCTAGGCCGTTGGATTTTTCAATTAGGGCACTCGCTCCCGTTGCTGGTGTTTTACTGAAAGCGGAGAAGTCTAATTGTTTGATGCTAGAGAAACGCCAGGTCTCATCGCCACGTTTCGGCATCGGGATCGATTGAAATCTCTTCCAAGCAGCGTCTTGCCGCGCAGCGAACCAAGCGGGTAAATAAGCGGGAGTGATCGGTGCGGTAGTTAGCATGGAAGACGGTAAGTCGAGTGTTTGGCTCATTGAGGTGAAAGTTTTTTGATAATGGACTTGGCGAGGTTTTCTTTGATCTCCCTGTGGCGTGGGACTGGTTGGCACACTTTTGTTTCTTTGTTTTGAAACCAATCATGGCAGCCTCCATGGCGGATGAGTTCGCAGCCGAGCTCGTTTAATTTCCGGACCAAATCGGCTCGTTTCATGCGATAACGAGTTCTTCGTGATGGAGCACTCCTGGAATAGCGTCAGTGGATAAGTCTTTATAAAGATCTAACAAATGCATTTTTAAGTCATCAAGAGACTCGCCCTGAGTTTGGTAATCAGGATATTCGTCGATATAGCCCAAGAAGTGATCTCCATCTTTCCACCAAGTGAATTTTGTTTTCATATGATTTTCTATTTATCTGGCTGATTCTTCATTTCTAGGTCGATAGTTTCGATAACTTCGTTTGTGTTCATGCCGATAACTCTAAAAGTTCTACCGATTTTCCGGTTCATCGTTTATCTACCCCACAGATCCTTCCATTTCCAAGTCGATGAGTCGTTTGAGCTCTACGGAGTATTCCATCGGAAATTCGCGAACGAGATCGTTGATGAAGCCGTTCACAGCGAGCGACATGGCTGCGCCTTCGCTGAGCCCGCGCTGCTGCATGTAGAAAAGCATCTCGTCTGAAACTTGGCTAACAGATGCTTCGTGCTGAGTCGCGTGGCGATTTCCTTTGACGGTAATGGCTGGATACGTGTCGGTGCGGCTGTGGCTATTGATGAGCAGGGCGTCGCACTCGGTGTTATTTTTGCAGCCTTTGAGATGTTTGGGAATGTGAACTTGACCGCGATAGGTGGAGCGACCTTCGCCGACGGAAATCGATTTTGAAACGACGTTGGATGTCGTATCATCGGCAGCGTGGATCATTTTCGCACCAGTGTCTTGATGCTGACCGGTATTAGCGAGAGCGATGGAAATCACTTCTCCGCGAGCACGTTTTCCTTTCATGATCACGCCGGGATATTTCATGGTTAGTCGCGAGCCGATATTGCAATCGATCCAGCGCACTTCCGCATCTTCCATCGCCAACCCACGCTTGGTGACGAGGTTGAAAACGTTAGATGACCAGTTTTGCACAGTGACGTATTGGATCTTTGCTCCCTTTAAGGCAACAAGCTCAACGACTGCGGAGTGCAGCGTCGCAGTTTCAAATTTCGGCGCAGTGCAGCCTTCCATATACATCAACTCTGCACCTTCGTCAGCGATGATGAGGGTGCGCTCAAACTGGCCGAAGTTCTCGGAATTGATGCGGAAATAGGCCTGAAGCGGCTGCTTCAGTTTAAGACCTTTTGGGATATAGATGAATGAGCCACCAGAGAAAACGGCAGAGTTTAGCGCGGAAAATTTGTTATCTCCCGTCGGGATGACTTTGCCAAAGTAAGGGCGGAAAATTTCTTCGTATTCCTTGAGTCCTTCGGTGGAGTTTACGAAAATCACTCCTTGCTTCGTGAGCTCTTCCTTCACGTTAGAATATGCGGCTTCGGAGTCGAACTGTGCTTCCACACCAGCGAGGAATGCACGCTCCTGCTGTGGGATGCCGAGCCGCTCGAAGGTCTCTAACACATCGGGAGGAACATCATCCCATGACCGTTTCGGCTTTTCACCATCTGATAGATAATAGCGAATGACATCGAAATCTATATTCTCCAGATCCTTCGTTGCCCAGTTGGTGGGCATCGGTTTTTCTTGGAAAACTTTCAGCGCCTTGTGGCGAAATTCACGCACCCAATCGGGATCATTTTTCACGTCGGAAATATAATCAATCGTGGCAGATGTTAGGCCGCGGCCAGCGTCGAATTTATTCCGCTCTGGGAAGGTGAAATCGCCCTTCGTGCGGTCGATGTCGATCGCACTTTGCGTTTCTGGGTCGAGGACATTGGTGTCGTAGCTCATGATGGGAAAATGGAAAATTAGTTAGATGCTAGGGTTGGGTTGAGTATTTCAAGGTAGCGTTCGAGCATGACATCGGCAGCATTTACCACGAAGTCGCGGAAGGCTTGTGGATTTGTGCCGGTTTGTGTGGCTTCGAGTGCATCATAGTAAGCGAGCCGGGATGCAGAGTCAGAAGGAATCACAATGGCAGGATAGCCAGCTCGCATGAAAACAAGATTCATCAGCAAGCGAGCCGTGCGACCATTGCCATCGACGAAGGGATGAATCGTGACGAATTTTTCATGCACATCTGCGGCGAGATAGGCGGGATGCAGCGAGGCGGAAGCGGCGATTTTTGCTCCCACTCATCCATCAGTCGTGGCACTTCGAGGAAATGCGGTGGCTGATGTTGCGCGCCGCTAATTCTAACAGGAACAGTGCGGTAAGCGCCTGCCCAGTCATCTGCGATGCGACTCAGAATCATCTGGTGCATTTCTCTAACAATTCTCCCCGTGATTGGCTCGCTGCTAGTCACCAAGCTCTTCATATAGGAAAAAGCAGCTTGAAGATTCACCGCTTCGAGATGGTCCTTCAATGGTTTCCCGGCAATGGTCACGCCCCTTCGATAAAACCATCTCCGTCTCGCGAAGGGTGAGAGAATTTCCTTCGATCTGATTGCTCGTCGCGATGACTTCTAACTCAAAGGGCGCAATCACCTTTTCCTCCAAAGCACGGACTTGCGACGGCTCCAATGGCCTAAGTGCCTGGAGCTGACGCTGTTTTTCCGTGAGTGAATGAAGACGATTCATAAGTTTAAACCATCGCAGGCTCTTTGAGAAATTCGTAACCGTTCTTTTTCGAGTTCGAGAGC
>JAAURL010000086.1 GCA_012032235.1 Akkermansiaceae bacterium
GCCGAGTCTCTCAAGCGCGAACCAACCGATGAAGAACTCGCAGCAGAGATCGGCTTACCGAGGCAAAAATTGCGATGCTGAAACAAGCATCTCAACGCACGACTTCTCTCGATGCACCCATCACCGAAGGCGAACTAACAGAATATAGTGATGTGATCGGTGATGAATCCGCTTCTGATCCGCTAGAGCAATTAGCCGACAAAAATCTTTACGATCAGATTGGCCATTTACTTTCCCTTCTCAATCCCCGTGAACGCCAAATCATCGACGAACGCTTCGGCCTAACAGGCCCTAGACCCATGCTGCTAGAAGATGTGAGTCACCAGTTCGGAGTTTCCCGCGAACGAATCCGCCAACTCCAAAATTCCGCACTAACAAAAATGCGCAAAGCACTTTTGAAGAAGGACAAAAGCGTCATCGTTCCCTATAAAGCAAAACTGATGAGTGCATAAACATACTCCGCCTGAGACGGAGATTTCCATAATCCAACAAACGCAATTCACTTGCGAATGTATATTTCTTTGGCAGATTGCAGGCATGATCCGTCCTATCCTCGCCACATTGCTTTTTGGAATCATTCCTCTTTCCGCCGCAGATTTAAAAATCGCGGTATTGCATCCGCTGTTAGCTGATCTGGCGCGACAAATCGGCGGGGAAAATGTCGAAGTGATCGATCTCATCGGTCCGAACGGAGATCCCCACCACTTTGAGCCGCAGCCCGATGATTTAAAAAATGCTGAGGGAGCGACGATCTATTTCGTCTCAGGAATGGGTCTGGAGGGCTATTTGCCGAAGCTAAAAACAATTATCAATGATAAGGCAAAAATCATCGAAGTGGGAGCGACGTTCCCAGCTTTAGAAGGAGCGTGCGACCATGAGGGTCATCATCATGACCACGAGCATGAGATCGACCCGCATTGGTGGCACTCGATCCAATTGTTTCGCCGCGCCACGAATGTCGTTTCCGAAGCCATGCAAGCCGCATCGCCAAAACACACTGCTGATTTTGAAAAAAATGCGGCGAATTACAGAGCACGGCTCGATGAGTTAGAAAAATGGACGAAGCTGGAAATTTCTAAAATCCCACGTGATCGCCGCCATCTCGCGACAGCACATGCCGCATTCAACTATTTCTGCAAAGACTTTGGCTTTGAAGCGCATCCTGTGCAGGGGATCAATCGTGAACAAATGCCCGATCCCAAAGAACTCGCTGAGCTCATCACTGAGCTAAAGGAAGAAAAAGTCGCTGCGATTTTTCCCGAAAGAGAGTCCAATCCAAAAATCCTCAAAACCCTAACTGCTGATACCGGTATCCGCCTAGCAGATCCACTCATCGCAGACGGTACTGGCGTGACGAATTATGAGGAAATGATGCGCCACAATGTGACCGCCATAGTCAAAGGGCTGAGTCAGTAAAATGAAAGTTTACCATTAGTTAGGAACTACAGATGGCATCGCGGTGAATGCCATTTCACACAATCCAATAAAGGCTTCTTCCACCAGACTTGGCTCGCGCTTGGGTGAGTGAAAAACTCCCCATTCACGCTCGATCCCAGGCTCATTGATATTCACGACTTTCAATGTCCCATCCTCGATTTCCCGCGCTGCGACCCACGGTGCAACGATACCGACACCGATTCCTAATTTCGCCATTTCCTTGATCGCCTGCATATCTCCTAGCACCAGCGGCTTCTTAAAATGTCCACCTTTTTGATCCAACCATTCTTCTATCAGGCGATGCGTCTCTGTGGCTTTCGCATAGATGATGAACTGATGCTCATTGATCGTTGATAGGACCGACGAGCTATCGACTGCCCACGGATGAAAAGGAGAAACGACAAATGCTAGGCAGTCGTGAAACATCACTCGGTATCCATCATCGGACTTCCCGCGTGGCTTTAGTCCCACCACCAAATCCAAATCTGAAGTCGCAAGACGGTCTAACAATAAAGTAGTATCCCCTGCCTCAATCACAGGTTCACATCGCGGAAAGCAATCACGAAACTCTCGCAAAACAGACGGGATCAAAAAATGACAAAGGCTGTGCGGTGCCCCGATGCGGATCCGAGTCTGTCCCCAACGGCGCAATCCATCCAGATCACGGCCTGCTTGTTCCAGTTCGAAAATGACTCGCTTGCAGCGCTTCAATAATAACTCTCCTTCGGGAGTCACACCCACACGCTTTCCTGCCCGGTCCAACAAGCGGCACGAAAGCTGCTCCTCCAGAGTCCGAATCGAGTGACTCACCGCCGACTGAGTCACAAAGACACGTCTAGCCGCGAGCGTAAAACTTCCTTCTTCTACCACTGCTACGAAGGCTCTGAGCTGTCTTAAATCTGGGACCCAATCCATAAATGAATGACTCTCATTGAAAGCCAGTTTTAGATGAGCAACACTTGTGCCAAATTTTCATAATTGGCATTCAATCCGCTAATTCAAGCGATCATGAGTTCCCAACCGCGCAAGCAAAAGTCTTCGGTTCGTCTTGGCTTCGTTCCACTTTGTGACAGCGCACCGCTTGCTGTCGCGATGGAGATGGGAATTTTCGAGCGTTACGGCCTCAAAGTTTCACTATCTCGCGAACTGGGCTGGGCCAGTGTGCGAGATAAGATTTTCTACGAAACATTAGACGCAGCGGAATCCATTGCTGGCATCGCATTTTCGTTAGGCTTCGGAATTGACACTCCACGCTCTGAAGTCGCGGTTTCACTCGTTCTTAATCTTCATGGAAACGCAATCACCCTTTCAAATGATATCCGTCCCATCGATATAGGAAAAGGCGAAGGCTTAGCGTCATATCTCATGCACTCTTGGAAAAAGGATCGGCCGTTCACCTTAGCGGTGACCCACCGCTTCTCCTCACATCACTTCCTGATCCACCAATGGCTAAAGCGCCACGGCGTATTATCCAAAGTCCATGTGGAGATTATAACGATCCCACCACCACTGATGCCTAGACATTTAAAAGCTGGCCACATCGATGGCTACTGTGTCGGCGAGCCTTGGAATTCGGAATCAATCCTCAGTGGCATCGGTTGGTGCCCAGCCACCTCTGCAGATATATCCTTTAGTCATCCCGAAAAAGTTCTCCTGCTATCAGGCAAGTTTGTTCATGAAAGAAGAAACGATGCAATCGCACTAACTGCCTCGCTCATCGAAGCTTGCAAGAAATGCCAAGATCCTGATTTCCGCGAAGAGTTAATTTCTATTTTAGCACTCAAAGCCTACACGGGAGCTTCTGAAGAAGTTTTAAGAAACAGTCTGGGTAGTCATTTCAATACCGGCATCGAGTTCATCGACGCCACCAGTTTCCACGCCTTTCACGGAAAATCTGTCAACCGACCTACCATCGATAAAGCATCATGGGTTCTTTCTGGACTGCGCGAAACCAATACTGTGGCTGATATCACCACAAGTTCTTTATCCAGAATCTATCGAGATGACTTATATCAACCCGCTTCTCAATATACTGAATCAAGCATGAATCATCTTCATCACAGTGATGAAATTGCATCGCTGAAATAATGGTGAACATCTCTCACTTAGCATTCACGCAGCTATGCCAACTTGCGACACCTCACACTCAATCATGGAACCAACACAATTATTATCACGCCGTAAGTTTCTTTCTGGAACTACGAAAACGACAGCTCTCGGACTCCTTGCCTCAGGCTTGCCTACTGGCTGGGTTGGAGCGCAAACCGCCAGCGATGCTCCTGAATCGCCAAACGTCAACTTCGGCATCATCGCCCTAACGGACTGCTCGTCAATCGTCATCGCCCACGAGAAAGGCTTGTTCAAAAAATACGGAATCAACTCCACCGTCACCAAAGGAGCAAGTTGGGCTGCGATCCGTGACTCGCTTTCTAACGGCGACATCCAGGCCACCCACATGCTCATCGGCATGCCGATCGCCTCCACAATGGGCCTCGGTGGAGCACCGAAAAAGCCGATGATCGCTCCTTGGATGATCAATCGCAATGGCCAGTCCATCAGCCTTTCAAATTCTCTCAAAGGCAAGGTCGCCGCCGATCCAAAGGCTCTCAAGCCCATCGTCGATGCCGCTAAGGCCGCAGGTTCCCCCATGCAGTTTGCCATGACTTTCCCGCCCGGCACCCATGCCATGTGGATCCGCTACTGGCTCGCCGCCGGTGGCATCAATCCTGGCGACGCCTCCGGCGGCAGTGCCGACATCTCCCTCATCACCATCCCACCACCACAGATGGTCGCTAACATGCAGGCAGGGAAAATGGATGGCTTTTGCGTCGGTGAGCCTTGGAATGCTAAGACCATCAAGGACGAAATCGGCTTTACGGCCATTAACACCCAAGACATCTGGAAAGATCATCCAGAAAAAGTCTGCGCCTTCACCGAAGAATTTGCCGCGAAAAACCCCAAAACTGTCAAAGCAGTGCTGAAGGCTCTTCACGAAGCTAGTGTTTGGTTAGACGTGATGGATAACCGCGTTGAACAAGCAAATATTGTCAGTGCTGCTACTTACATTAACTGCCCACCAGAAGCTATTCTTCCACGCCTTCAAGGAAAATATGATATGGGAGATGGTCGCAAGTTCCGTGATCCGAATTACATGATCTTTAGCGATCGGAATTGTAACTACCCACAACTCAAGTATGGCAAGTGGTGGCTCACCCAGCTCCGCCGTTGGGGCTTCACCGATGGCGCTCCCGATTACGAGGGTGTCGCAAAGCAAGTGATGCGCAGCGACATCTACGAAGAAGCCATGAAGGAAATCGGCTACACTCACGGTGGTGCTAGCATGGAAAAGGAAACTCTTTTCGACGGTAGCGTATTCGACCCCGCCGGCGACATGGAGGCCTATGCTAACTCCTTTGCCATCAAAACACTGAAAGGCTAATTTAAAAATAACCATCCATCCTCACTCTAACTTGTTGGGAGAGCGATTTACTCTCCCAACAATTGACTCTGATTTCTCGAATGAAACTCTTCCACAAACTCAAGCTAGACGCGATCCTTCTCCCGATCATTGCCATCCTCATCTGCCTAGGTGGCTGGGCCTTGATCGCAGGCACAGGCAAGACAACTACCTCTGTTGATGATTTCGGTGACACGGTCACAAAGACAGTTCGCACTGGCTTGTCGAAAGATCTACCATCGCCATCAGAAACGTGGGTGAAAAGTAAGCCTTACATCGTTGAGCCTTTCGCGAAACGCGGTGAGCTAGATCAAGGCATTTTGCGCTTCGCTTGGCTCTCCCTGAAGCTCGTCGCTCAAGGCTACGCCATTGCCTTGATCTTAGGCACACCCATTGGATTTTTCCTTGGCCTCTCTAAAAATTTCACCCGCGCCTTCGATCCAATCATCCAAATTCTCCGCCCGGTATCACCGCTTGCGTGGCTCCCGCTCGGCATGGTCCTATTCAGTGGACTAAAAATTCAAAATGAAGCTGGGATTTCCGTGTTTGGAACTTCAGATGCCGCTGCCCTTTTCACGATCGCCATCTGTGCCATGTGGCCGACCGTTCTCAACACAGCTGTCGGGGTGAGAGCCGTGCCGCAAGATTATCTGAACGTCGCTAAAGTTTTGAAACTCTCAAAGATCAAAACTCTATTCAAAATCCTCATCCCATCAGCCCTGCCCTACATGTTCACCGGCTTCCGGCTATCACTCGGCATCGCATGGCTCGTCATCGTCGCCGTAGAAATGCTAATTGGAAAACCTGGCGTCGGCGGCTTCCTCTGGCAGCAATACAATGCGAACAGCTACGCCCACATCATCCTGTCCATCCTTACCATCGGACTCATCGGCTTTATCCTAGATCGGGCGATGAGCCTCATCGAAGGACGCTTCAGAACTGCTTAATGAAACAGGATCTATCAAATCTATGAACCCCATTCTCGAACTCAAAGCAGTATCCAAATCCTTCTCCGGCAACACGATCCTGCGCGACATCAACCTCTCAGTCGGAGAAGGAGACTTCGTTTCCATCATCGGCTACTCCGGCAGCGGGAAAAGCACGCTGATCAACCTCATCGCCGGCCTGCTCAAGCCCAATGAAGGCACTGCCAAAATGGATGGCAGCATCATCACCGGCCCCGGCCCAGAGCGCGGCATCGTCTTTCAAAACTACTCACTCCTCCCTTGGCTCACCGTCACCGAAACGTCCGCCTCGCTGTGGACCAGATCTTTCCCAATCTCTCGGAGAAAGAGCGGGCCGACCGCGCCGCGAGCTATATCGACATGGTGAAACTCACTCCAGCCTCCAAAAAAATCCCTCGCGAGCTCTCCGGCGGCATGCGCCAGCGCGTATCCGTCGCCCGCACCCTAGCAGCAAATCCACGCATTCTCCTGCTAGACGAGCCACTCTCCGCCCTCGACGCGCTCACCCGCGCCACCCTCCAAGATGAAATCGCCGACATCTGGCAAAAGAACCGCACCACCGTCATCTGGATCACCAATGATCCCGATGAAGCCCTCCTAGTGGCCGACCGTGTGATCCCGCTGCTCCCGAGCCAACGAGGCTCCACCCTCGGCGATGAAATCCGCGTCGATATTCCTCGCCCGCGCGACCGCAAGGCTCTGCAAGCCGATCCCGCTTTCAAAGGACTGAAGCTCGATCTCGTCAACAAATTACTCAGCGCGAAAAAGGAAAGCGCCGCTCTCGTCACAAAGAAACTTTCCGCCCCAGACATTCTCCCGGAAGACCTCGACAAAATCAGAAACTTCTCCCTATTCGACCGCCCTTCACCGCGCCGCCGCTCCCAACTCCAGCGAGAAGAAGTTTCCGTCGATGTTTCCTAAACCCTATTTGCAGTCATGACCCCTGTTCTCGAAATCTTCAAACTTTCCAAAGCCTACGGCCCCACCACCGTCGTCCGAGAGTTCAATCTCAACATTGCTCCCGGCGAGTTCGTCACCCTCATCGGCCACTCCGGCTGCGGGAAATCCACGGTGCTCTCCATGGTCGCCGGTCTCACCGATGCCACCAACGGTGCCATGATCCTTTCCGGCCGCGAAACCGACACCGCCGGACCGGACCGCGGCGTCGTCTTCCAATCTCCATGTCTACTGCCGTGGATGAGCGCCTTCGACAACGTCATGCTCGGCGTGAACCAAGTCTATTTCACTGCATCCAAGGCCGAACGTCGCGAGCTCGCCGAGTATTACCTAACCGTCGTCGGCCTAGGAAATGCCATGGATAAATACCCAGCCGAGCTCTCCCAAGGCATGCGCCAGCGCGTCGGCATCGCCCGCGCCTTTGCGCTGCAACCAAAAATGCTCCTGCTCGACGAGCCCTTCGGCATGCTCGATTCCCTTACCAAGATGGAGCTTCAGGAAGTCCTGCTCGACCTCTGGCGGCGCAATCAGCTCACCACCCTCATGGTCACCCACGATGTGGATGAGGCGATCTTCCTTTCCGACCGCGTCGTGATGATGACCGATGGACCTGAGGCCGAAGTAGGCGATATTCTTGAAATCCCCTTCGCCCGGCCGCGCGTCCGTGCTGAGATTCTTGCCGATCCCCGCTATCAGGAAGTCCGCAATCATCTGCTCACTTTCCTCAACGAACGTTCTCACATTCGTCCTAGCAAAATCAACGCTCTCACTTCTCCAGAAAACGCAGTGACGAGCAGCCATCTCGCAGGTGCCGTCATAGCGACGCATTGAGCAGAGAAAGAAGTGTGGCACGGGCGGTTTGCCGAGACAATACGCACACGCTCATCATGCTTTGTGAAAAGCAGTACTTCGAAAACAGGCATGCCTGTTTGACGATAAAACCGGGACGAACGTGCTAATTGATCCTAATCCACAAAGCGGATTTTCCCTGGGACGGGCATTTTACCCATGGCCATCGCAGCGTGCTGCTCATCAGTGCATGCAGAATTAATTGGCGCGTCTGGCACGGCATCGCTTGCTTCAAAATAACCGTTCTCTAGCAGCCATTTTTCCACTTCCTCACCGCTGATATCTGGCAGCATGTGACCGTCGATTTCGACGCACGGAGAGAGTGGTTGGCCGCTGCGTTGCTCCATTTCCCAGCGGAAAGCCGGATTTTTGATGATATCTTTCTCTTCGTATGGCAGCTGATACTTCCGCATAATCGCGCGGACGCCCTCGCTCCAGCCACAAAAGGTTTTTAAATAAGCGGTGATTTTCGGTGCTGATGTTGTTTCGGACATAGTTAATTGGTTTCCGAAAATTTAGAGCTAGCCAGAAAAATCGCAAGCACCTGCGTACAAAACATATCATCGCACGCTTTAAAACAAAAACAGCAGCTTAAATTATGGCAAAATCAACGTTGTCATTTCATTTTTTCGATATTATCCATCGTCCATGTCCATCATTGCTGAAGACTCTCCTGTAATTGCAAAGACCAAAGAACTTTGCGCCCAAATCGCCAACGACCCTTCTGTTCTCAAGCTCCAGTCCGATGTTGAGCGCTTCTTGAACGATGATGCAGCGCGCCTTCAGTATCAAAGCGTCCACGAACGCGGAGAAGAACTTCACCATAAGCAACACGCTGGTGTGGAACTGAGTGCAGTAGAAATCCGTGAGTTTGAAAGCGCCCGCGACGCACTCTTTGAAAACAAAATTGCCAATGATTTCCTAGCTGCACAGCGAGAACTAGAATCGCTGCAAAAACAAATCAGTAAATTTGTCGGCGCAACGATCGAGCTGGGGCGCGTGCCGACTGCCGAAGATCTAGCAGAAAAAGGTGGTTGCTGCGGTGGCGGCTGCGGCTGCTAATTGCCTGAAATTCCAGCAGCACTCTTAGTGCCAAGTCGCCAAGAGCGCCAACGAACAGAGAGAACAGATCAAGAGGAATTGAACTTTCCCATCTGTGCATCTCCGGCGATTTGCGACTAAAATCACCAAATTGACGCGATTTCTTCAGGCTTTCCGAGTCAGAACAATCAAGTGATTATTGAACGGTGTTTTCCCCCACAGTGGTGAAATTTCTATCACACCAAATGGTTGAAGAATCCGCTGGAAATCTTCCGACGTAGGGTAGTGTGTCGGCGCGGCTTTCATCCAGGAAGTTGCTTTGGCTAACCAGTCTCCCGCGACGGTGATTTTAAAACGAAATGAATGATCACGCAGTCCAGAACGGATGATCAATTTTCCACCGGGAGCGACCCGCGATGCTGCTAGTTTTAGCAACGTCTCCTGCTCGGCGGGTGTGAAAAATTGGAGAATATCTAAAATACTCACATTTCCATGATGCTCCGGTAGGCCTTGCCGTGCATCGTGATGAGCAAATGAAACGTCTTTGATTTTTCCTTGAGAGATTGCTCGTTTCGCGGATTCGATTTTCCGAGAATCGTAATCAAGACCGTGAATTGGCAAATTGATACCGGCAGCCCGTAAAAATAGTGCTGATAAACCCAATCCGCAGCCAAGATCTAACAGTGGCAACTGGGAACCACGTAAATTTTCCTCTAACGCGGTGTAAAGCGGATCTGTCCTTAACTTACTAGCTACGTAATGACTATCCCAACGCCCCGGAAAAAGCGCGGCAATTGCTTTATAGTTGGAAGCGCTCATGATAGTGGCGGACTGAGATGATCGAGTGGATTCTTACCACGAGTGATGAGCAATGGCAGTCGAAAGAGAAAGCCGAAGAACAGCCGAAAATGCATCCAAGTCAGCAGTGTATTGTCGCGAAAATAACGGAATTGGGAAATCCCGCCATCTTCTTTGCTCGGGTAGCGGACAGGTGTCGGTAGATTGATGATCGGCACTCCGCGCCAAGCCAGGCGCACGGCCACTTCGGGATCAAAGTCAAATCGTCGCCCATAAGCCGTCGATTCCATCACTTCTAACAAATCGTGAACTGGATACACTCTCATTCCAAAAAGCGAATCATCTATCCCCCACCCCAGCGTTTCTAAATTCACCCAAAAGTTTGAAATTCTCCGGCCATTGACCCGCAGTGCGGGAGCAGATGCGTCAAAAATTGGTCTCCCGAAAATCGCTGCTTCAGGATGCGCGGCGGACGTTTTGAAAAACTCCATCACCCGATCAGCTGGGTGCTGACCATCGGCATCCATCGTCAAAATATGAGTAAATCCAGCACGGATTGCCTCGCGCAAGCCACGCAAAACTGTTGCTCCTTTTCCCGAATTTTCCTGGTGGAAAATCACTTTTAAAAATTGCTGATTCGATCCTTCTAAATCTTTGATCAATTTCTCAGAGCCATCCGTGGAGCCATCGAAAATCACCCAAACAGGCTGCCCGAGCTCTAACGCGGCAGTCACCGTTTCAACAAGAATCGGCCCAGTGTTGTAGCTAGGAATTAGGATTAACGGCCGCACATCGGTCATGTCGCCCTGCTTTAAAGTCCAAAATCGATAGCCGCAAGCGCGGAGAGAGTTACGGCTCTAAAACCGCATTCTTCTCTTTTTACCGATGGCTGATCACTCGGCACTTCACACGACCTGCCGCCGGAGAGGATGTGGTTTAGAAAGCTCCTGCTCATAGACGGCCTCCAAGCGAGCGGTAAATTCTTGGGAAGATTCACCAGGGAGAAGAGTCAGTGGTTCGCCCAGCTCAAAGCTCATCTGAATCGGGAAAACGGGTCTGCGCCAGAGCGGCCAGCCTTTTTGAAGAAAGCGCGTATTGCTGCGAATGAAAATCGGATAAACCGGAACATCTGCATGAGCTGCGATGATCGCGCAGCCACCTTTTAGCGGATTAATCCAGCGTGCGTCTGGTTTGGTGCGCGTTCCTTCCGGGAAAAGGAGTAACTGCCCTCCTTCTTCCAAGGAACTCGTGGCATCGCGAATCATCCGTGTGATTCCAGTATTCGCAATATATCCCGCCAAACGCGCCCCGCCGCCTAACAACGGATTAAACAAGATGGGTTTTTTGATCACACAAACCGCTGAAGGCAGCCTAGCAATGATAAAAACGACATCCCATAAGGACGTGTGGTTCGGCGCAGCAATGAAGGAATGTTTGATACTTCCTAACCGATCTAAGCCAGTAAGATCCGCGTGAACCAAATCAGAAATTCTCAGATAAACCACGAATTTCCGAAATAGTTGATGGATGCATGTTCTCCCTAGCAACACACCTTTTCTCCTCGGTAAAAGCAAAAACGCAAGCCCAGCAATCAAGGTCAATAATCCACCAAAAATACCCCAGTAGGATAGCCCCTGTGCCATCATCACATAATCCCAAGGAGCACGTAGCCACCACCGCAGCGTCATTGCTTCCGGGAGATTTACAGCAACCGCATCTGGTTCTTTCATGCTCATTCACTCGAAAAATAACGCGATTTCTCCTAGGGTCGATTGGATTTTTTATCGCGCCAGCGGGTGATTACTCCACTGTCACACTTTTGGCTAGGTTCCGTGGTTGGTCGATTTCACAGCCTCGGAGGCGTGCGACATGATAGGAAAAAAGCTGCAGGGCAACAACTGCGGGAATCGTAGCAACGAGCGGGTGGCAGCGTGGAATGGCGATGTAGTCATCCATGCATTCGGCGGTTTCGTGATCTCCCTCTGTAACGATTCCGAGGATGCGGGCACCACGGGCACGGCATTCTTCGATATTACCCAGCGTTTTATCTTTCCCGGGAATATCACAGGCCAGCGCGATGATCGGCGTGCCTTGCTCTAACAGAGCGATCGGGCCGTGCTTAAGCTCGGCGGCGTGGTAGCCTTCGGCATGAATGTAGGAAATTTCCTTCAGCTTCAGCGCGCCTTCCAGCGCGACGGGATACATCGGACCACGGCCAATGAAAAAGGCATGCTCGTTTTTCGTGTAGTCTTCAGCGATTTTTGCGATGCGGCTGTCTTGCTCTAAGACTTTGCTGACGAGAGATGGAATCGCTTCGATTTCCCTAGCTAGCTTCATCCCTTCTTCACGGGAGAAGCGGCGACCACGGCCCAGCTTCAGCGCCATCATCAGCAACACGGAAACTTGGCAGGTGAAGGCTTTCGTGGAGGCCACGGAAATTTCCGGCCCAGCGTGGAGATAGACTCCCCTACCCGTTTCCCGAGCAATCGTGGAGCCTACCACATTGCACAGACTCATGACAAACGCTCCCTTTTGGATCGCTTCCCGCACGGCTGCCAATGTGTCAGCAGTTTCACCGGATTGGGAAATGGCGACGACGAGATCACGATTTCCTAAAATCGGATTTCGATAGCGGAACTCCGCGGCTTGCTCTACCTCCGAATGCACATCTGCTAGATCTTCAAAGGCATATTCACCGACGAGCCCAGCGTGCAGCGAGGTGCCACAACCTACGATCACCACACGGCCAATTTCTGCGAGATCACG
>JAAURL010000087.1 GCA_012032235.1 Akkermansiaceae bacterium
AGCTACCGAGCACGGTTTATAGCTACGCCATGATTGGAGGCGTGATGGTGGCGGGCTTTTTCATTTTGTCTGTTTTCACGGGGAACGAACGTGGTGAGCTTCCTTATGCCAAAAATATTCTGGCTGGGGCCAGCTTCGCTTATGGCACTGCAATGATTGCCTACAATTATACTAGCTTTGATATGATGGACTTGATCCGTTCCAAAGAGCTCATTTGCTTTGCGCTCCTATGCATTTTGAATATCTCTGCGATTGATCTGTGGGAGCACGCAAATAGCACTGTGGACGTAGAAGTGAAAGCTAGCGACGAGTTAGCATTAACTTTCCCACTCACTCTACTGGGTGCGGCATCGATTTTTTTTGCGGCAAAAGATGAAAGCTTTGCAACACGCCCATTTTTTTATGCGGTGCTCACGGGAGCCGCTCTGCTGCAAATTCTGAATCGCAGCCGCAATCGATTTTCAATAAACTTGTTGCGTGTTCTTGCGGATGTTGCATTGATCGCGCCCATCTTGGTATTTTTCGTTTCTACAAAATCTAATTAAATATCGCTCGATAAAATTCATTATGCCTCCATCCGATCATCCATCAAAGAAACCCGCCTTTATCATGCTCGGCGCACCAGGCTCTGGCAAGGGAACCCAAGGCCAAATTCTGGGCCGAATCCCTCGTTTTTTCACTATGCCTGCGGGGATGTTTTCCGCTCTTTGGATATTCGCACTGCTTTGGGAAAGCAGTTTGTCGAATACTCTAGCCGTGGCGAACTCGTGCCAGACGAACTCACGATCGAACTCTGGAAAGCGCAGATTGATAATCTCATCGAAACCCATCAGTATAAGCCCGATATCGATTTTCTAGTGTTAGACGGCATCCCACGGAATGTGAGGCAGGCGGAAATCCTGAGTAGCTACGTCGATGTCCATCAAGTGTTCCATCTTTCTTGCCCGAATCGTGACGAGCTCGCACGGCGCATGAGAAAGCGGGCCTTAAAGGAAAATCGCTTCGATGATGCCAGCGACTCCGTCATCAATCAACGCATTGCCACTTACCAGGAAGAGACAAAACCGATTCTCGATTTTTATCCTGACACCATCATCACCGACATTGATGCGACACAGCAACCTGTTGAAGTCCTATCAAAAATCATTCAGCGCATTACCAGCCTGCCGGTCTATCACGAAATGGCAAAAGAGATCGTCTGATCGCATAACGAGAAGAACTCACGCGATGCGCCTCATTTTTATAGCGACTGGTGATATTGCGCTGCCTTCATTTCGGCATTTGCTAAAAATGGACCGCTCCCGCTGGCGTTGGTGACACAGCCAGACAAACCGACTGGCCGCCATCAACAGCTCACACCGCCCGCTATTAAGACCGAGTCCCTCGCTGCCGGGATTCCCGTTTTTCAGCCAGAGAAAATTGGCGACATCGCCGAGGAACTGGCAGCCATGCAACCAGAAGTGTTAGTCGTCATGGCTTATGGACAGATTTTGAGGAAAAACATCCTTGATCTAGCGAGCCAGGCGATCATCAACCTCCACGCTTCGTTGCTGCCGCGTTACCGCGGCGCGGCTTGCATTCAGGCGGCCATTGATGCGGGAGATTCCGAGACGGGAATCACGGCGATGCATGTCATCCGGGAGCTGGACGCCGGCGACATGATTCTTTTAAAATCGATTCCGGTGCATGGGGATGAAACTGGCGGGAGACTGCATGATCGTCTCGCCGAATTAGCACCATCCGTTTTGGCGGAAGCATTAGAGAAGCTAGAAGCAGGAACCGCAGAACGAATCCCACAAAACGATGCGGAATCCAGCTATGTTTCGAAGCTGGAGCGAGATGATGGCCGCCTCGATTGGTCGCAAAGCGCAGTGTCGGTGGAGCGTCGCATTCGTGCATACGATCCATGGCCCGGGACGTTCACATTGGCCACGGAAGAAGGCCGCGTGAAACGGCTGAAAATTTTCCCGCCGACTGTGGTGGTCGATTTACCGCTATCCGTTGGAGAAGTATCCGTCCTAAATGGTCAGCTCGTCGTCGGCTGTGGCGAAGGATCCCTCCGTTTAGAACTAGTTCAGCCTGAAGGAGGTAAAAAAATGTCGATCGCGGACTATTTGCGAGGCCACAAGCCGACGAGCTTCGCTTTGAAGTGAAGTTCGCCGTTTGATGTCATGGCAGACTTCGTGGGGATGCTTCCGCACCCAAGCGGTTACTCCTAAAAACTCATCTAGGAGCTTGGTTCTGGCGCGCTCCTAGCCAAACTATTTAAACAGAAATAAAGAGAATCTTAATCATCGAGGTTTACGAGGTTCCCATATCACCAAATTTCTAGATTCAGGAAAATATCTATTTGACGCGCCCGTCTTGGTGATTTAATTGTATTTACATAATACAGTTCAGACCGTATCAAAAAACCTTTGCTCAGCGTTCGCAGAGCTCCTCATTCTCAAAATCAAATCCAGTATGCAATCTCATCGCTTACGAAATCGGGCATTCACACTCATCGAAATGGTGGTCGTCATAGCCGTTATGGTAATTCTCTTGACCCTTGCTGGCCCAATTTTCAGTGGACTTACGAATTCTTACAGTCCGGCTACCGTCGCGACAGCGATTTCTGGGCAATTGGAGCGTGCGCGAAGCCACGCAGTAGCTAACAACACTTACGTATGGGTTCGTCTAGGTGCGGTGAGAGAAGAGCCCAATGATTTTTCATAGGAGTCTTTGAGTCCCTGGATGGTACTGACAATCCGAACGATGCGAAAGGAGCATGGAATCACACTAAATTCGCAAATTTCAAGTTAAGTAATGAATTAACTGAAAATTTTGAACGCCCTGAGATTCCAATATCCAACCAGCTGAACTCTGCTGCGTGGATACGCTTTAACCCTGCTGGAGAGGCATGGGTCAGCCCTGGAGATGCCACTGAGACACGCATCAAGATGATTCCACCTGCCACGACTCAGCAAGCGACCCTTGAAACGTGGAGCGAGATCGGTATCCAACCCACACGCGGCGGAAAAGTCATTGCTTCCGATAAATCCAATGTTGCGGCTGTCCATCTCTCTGGGCTGATTGGCAAGACTACACAATATACTCCTTAAAAAACATGATCTATAAAGCTTCGAACTTGCGAAAATCCTACAATGCAGGGGGTTCTTCAGGATTTACCCTAACAGAAGTCATGGCTGCACTCGGCATATTTGTGTTCTCCATCACGATACTCATGGGGGTTATTCCGGTTGGAATGGACCAAGTCCAAACTGCATCTAATGGGAGTCGGGCGATGGCAGAAATGGAAAGCATGCGCGACGATATCCGTTTGGCGATCACTCTAAAACAGACGACTAGCTCGCGCTATGAAATTGAACTGCCCAACGCAAGTGGATCTGAAACTTTTGAGTTATACATAGCAGAAAATGGCAAAGTTGTGAATCGTAACGAGCAATCTCTTCTTCGAATCACAGGCACAATCCGGGGCAGTAACGAAAGTGAAAGTTCCCCCATTTATGTTCACCTCAGAGCCACATGGCCAGCCAAGCACCCATGGGTAGAGAATCAGGCTCAGTAGATCTCGTTTCCGCATTTAAGCAACCATGAAACAAACTCAAAAACATCTCGGCAACCATGGCTTCACACTTGTGGAGTTGATGGTTACCATGGCGATACTGACAATTATTCTTGGTATGGCACTGCAACTAACGGAATCTGCTAGGACGTCCATACGAATTTCAGAAAACAGCACCGCAAATGATAGTATCGCGCGCAAAGCCTTCGATCTAATCTCTCGAGACATCTCCCAGATGATCAATCGAGAGGATGTTCCAATCGAATTTGAGTCAAAGTCTGGTGACGATGAGTTGTTGTTCCTTGCTAGCATTCGTGGTTTGACTGACGATACCGAAATTGGGGAACGTCCAGCTTCGCTGGTCACCTATAAACTCTCTTTTGATGAAACCTTCGGCCCCCAGTTGTTGCGTGGCATGCGTGGCCACCAATTTGATGACAGTTCCGATTCGGCACTCAATCTAAACCCAGAGACGAATCTCCCAGAAATACCTACAGACAATCTACAAAGAATTTCTAACGGCATCATACGGATGGAAGTCGAATACTTGGTAAAGAAACAATCTTTGGTAAACAATGAAGATGAGGACACAGTAAATGAGGAAATCACTCGTGAAATTGAAGCTCCAGAACTCATCAATGAGCTGAAAGGTCTTGTCGTCACAATAGTGACGCTCGATGAGCGCGCCCGGCGTGGTATTCCTACGAATCGGCTCCCATCCTTGGCGGATCGATTCGATGATGCAAAACCTCCGAAAATACTCTCGAAGAGTGGACTAGGATCCGTAACGAGATCGCCACGGACAAAACATTAGGTCTGCCAAGAGAGGCTCTTCAATCGATTGCCTGCTACCAGCGCACATTTATCATCAATTAAACCCATCACTATATGAAACCAACCAACCAACTACCGCGTTTCAGAAAAAACCAAAAACCAGGTATCGCCATCGTCGTGGCCGTATCACTCATGGCTTTGCTTTCGCTCTTGGTCACTGCGTTCCTTCTACTCAGTTCGACGAACCGTAATAATGCCAGTCTCGATATCTCCATCCGCCAAGCAGAAAGCATCGCTGAGGCTGCTAAAGAGAATACCATTGCAGATCTCATCAATGAAATGAAGGCTGGATCGCAAGTCACCAGAACTCCTGATGATAAGGAGCTATGGACGGTTACGAATCCCAAGTCGATGGTCCCATTCCGCGCTGTAAAACCCAGCGTTGCCTCAAACGATGACTTGAAGGTTATTGCCAAACAAAGCGCCGGAAATGTTAAATTTCATGATGGTGCAAATGCAAAATCCCGGGCTTCCGAGATCTCAACTGCCACAGCCGCATCGGGAGGACGTAAGATCGCATCTACACGCTGGAACGCCCCAGCACTCCTAAGCCCATCTGTTGCTTTAAGTGAGGATGAAGTTCCAGACTGGGTCTACGTGGCACGTGATGGAAGTAATCCCACAAGCGCCAGCGGATCTAGCAAATCCACCGACTCCGATGGTGCGCCGAATCCCAACTACATTGTCGGCAGATACGCCTACCAAGTCTACGATGTCTCCGGATTGCTTGATATCAACGTAGCTGGTGCTATTTCCGAACCTGCTAGAGAACTCGCACAAAAGTTATCAGGAAAAGGGTCGCTTGTCTGGGCGGATTTGACCGCACTGCCAGGAAATTCGAGAAATCTCGACGGAATCGCCGCCTGGCGCCGATCCAACAGCAAATCAGAATTCATCAATGATTTCATTGAAGAATGGGGTGGCATGAAAGGATGGTTGCGAACTCCTTCCTTTTCAGGAAAAACAGACAATGTGTTTTTAGGCCGAAGGGACCTGATAGCGTATCAAAAAGACAATCCAGATAGCATCTCGGAGGAGTTATTGCCCTATTTTACAACAGATTCCCGCGAGCTGAATCAACCATCTTGGGAACCTACCATCAACGCTGATGAGTCTGGCTACAATTACAAAAGCAATAAGGACAATGAGCGATCATTCAATCGACGTATTCTTGGTGTTCGCGTCACTTCACGATTCACCCGTAGAGATGGAACGATCGCAAAAGCTGGGGATCTGCTGATCAAGAACCGTTTCCCACTCACTAAAATTCAAGCTTTTACGGACAATGATGAGGATGCTATTCTGAAATACTTTGGGCTGAGGGCAGCAAAAAGAGCTGGTTCGCAAGTTATCGAATGGAGTCACGTCAACACGAGAGACGGCAAAGATCCAATCAAGACACTCAGCCGTGTTGCCACAGAAGGTCGTGAGCCCGACTTTTTTGAAATGCTCAAAGCTGGAATTCTCGAAGGTTCTCTGGGGAGTGCTATGGAAGCATCTAGCTCACCGACGACGAACCCTAGTTGGATGGGAGACCGTGACCGTGACTTAAACTCAGACTACCAAATTTTTCGGATTGGAGCGTCAATCATCGATCAATGGGACCTCAACGATGATCCCACTGTGATCCGTTATGGCATCCAGAATCCATTGACTGGGCAGGGAGCCGATAATGTCGCTGGCGTCGAGAATCTTCCTTACTTTCATTTCATAGGAGAATCGCGATTCCGCGTTCGTGACGGCGTCGTTCCACCAATGATGAGATGGCAGCTACTTTCCTAACATTCCAGCTTTGGAATCCCCACAAAAATGCTGCCGACGGTAACGTTGCCCAAGGGCAATTCCGCCTTGCTTTCGCGGGACAAAGTTTCATGAGGTGGGAAACCTCCAAAGGAGTGATTACAGCGATCCTGATCCCACATTCAATAGTGTTTATAAAGTACTATCGCCACTGCGCACTGCAACCTTCGCTAACGACTATATCAGCTTTAATGTTGCGAACGGCTCTGATAACTTTTCACAGCCTAGATATCTTCTGCCTGGTGTCGCCGGTGCGACCTCATCCCAGCCACAAGACACTGTCACCAGCGCTGGGGTAATTGGTTACCAAGTGGGTAGGGTGAGTGCTCCTTATGCCCAGGTTGGGATCAATGGCCATAAGGATCGATACGCGAACAATGGCCTATTTTCTGGATATAACGTACCTATAAGTGCAGCACTTCAGAAGAGGGTCGGAGGTGATTGGGTAAGTTACCAAATTATTCCGGGATTTATAGGGACTCACGGTTTAGTTGTAGGCGTCTTGCAAGGTGATACAGACAAAGTGTACAGCTCAAAAGGAAAATATATAAACCTTCATGGACCATTTACCGATCCACGAACTACTCGCTATGGTATTTCTACCACAAACAATGCAGGTTCTGCTGGGGAGCGCTTGATTAATGATACTTATGCCAGAGGAGCTCCAGTTTTATACAACAATCGATTCTTTCCACCCCCATCTTGGAAAGTACCTTCCAATTCAACTAAGGCACGTGCCCCAATACAATACGTGAGTAATGCACCTGGAGGGGATACAATCGTAAAACATCGAGACGGAATCCGCCGCCCTGCGGATGATGGTGACCCTTTCAATGATCCTAAGAAGCGCCCAGTCATTTTGAATCGCCCATTCCAAAGCGTAGCTGATATGGGTTATGCTTTCCGCGATGAGCCATGGACATCCCTTAATCTTTATGGTGACCCCAACGATAGTAACAACCCTGGCGATGGGGCGCTGCTGGATTTATTTGGTATGACAGAGGCACCGGCCCGTGCTGGGGTTGTCAATCTGAATACGGCTCCCGTCCCTGTATTAAAATCGCTCCTTTCCCAGACGGCCATTCGCACAGAGACAACACTCACTGATTCCAATGCAGATAGTTACGCGAAGCGCATTCGTGAGATTCTTGATGTTCAGCCTCTTATGAACAACGCAGAGATTGCTCCTCTTGCGAATAAAATCGCCGACAAAAATCGATCTCTGGTTTCAAAGACCACACCGACATGCACGTCATTTCCCGTGCATTAGCAGATTCTGCAAATATGAGAACCTGGTCTTTCTTAATTGACGTCATAGCTCAAAGCGGAAAACTTGCACAAAACACCGATGCATTAGATAAGTTTGTGAGCCAAGCAGAATCCAGACGATGGTATCGAGTCTCGATTGATCGCTTCACGGGTGAGGTCTTGAATGTGCAAAAAGAAATTATCTCTGAATAATATCCCCAATCCATTTTCCTGAACGTATTAACATGAAAACCATCCATATTTTATTATTGGTCTGCTTAATTCAGATTATCAATACTTCTTCTGCTGAAGCGCAAGCTGCACCCGCAACCGCGCCTAAATTCTTACTCTCTCCTCCTCCTGGGACAGTGGTTTGGACAATCCGCTACACTTACAAGGACTCAGCTCAGCAAAATGAGAATAACAACAAAGATGGTGCGAGTGCGGACATCAGTCTTGCAGATGGAGTAATGGGAAGACCCAATAAGACACGGTTCATCATCAAACACCCAGTTTCTTCAAGTGTTTCTGATATAGCTAACGGTAAAAAACAAGAAGCTTACTACTTCGGCAATAACGAATTCACGGTGTCTCCCAGAGATAACAAGGTAGTCTACATGGTTGATACTCGAAGCTACCCCTCACCTGAGCAGCTTTTTCGAAAACACTTTCCGGGCGTTAATTGGGTAAATCGTAAATTTTTTGTGCGAACTGAAGTAGCTCACGGCGAACCTTGCTATTATTTTAGAAACGGCAACCCTGAGAAACGAAATCCAAATCCAACAGAGGAGGATGCATTTTCAGATCAATCCAAATACGAAATTCGCGAAGCTTGGTTTAGCATAAAAACAGGCCTTCCTGTAGCTTACAAAGCCGGAGAAAATCTCGGCAAATATTCTTTTGAGCCAAATGAGAACATCGAGGTGACTATTCCGCAAATCATCCGTGAGCAAATGGCAAAGCAAGTGCAGTATGAAGATTACGAGAAAAAGCGTGCTAAAATGGCTGAAAGGTCTTCTTCCGTGAAGAAATAGTCATGATTGGTATGGCTCAATTTCTCACGCTAAATTCGTGAGGATCTCCAGCGGGCTATACGTCAAATTCTTACCCGCCTAGGTAACTCATTTCTGCCTTTGGCATCGTAATTTGGCCACGCACTTCGGAGTAACGGTCTTCCCGGGCCTGCCAAATCGAGCGGACCGTTGCTTCCAGAAGTTGCGGGTCTAATTGGCCTCTTAAAATCCCACGTAAATCGTGGCCGTCTGTGGCGAAAAGGCAGGTGAAAATTTTCCCGTCTGCAGAAAGTCGCAACCGCTGGCAGTCTCGGCAGAATGGCTTGGTGACGGATTGAATGACACCAATTTCTCCGGCTCCCGCTTGATGTTGCCAGTGCACCGCGACTTCTCCTCGGTAGGCGGGAGCGCGTGGGGCTAAGGAGAATTCTTCG
The DNA here is from genome assembly GCA_012032235.1 of Akkermansiaceae bacterium. Classification (GTDB taxonomy): domain Bacteria; phylum Verrucomicrobiota; class Verrucomicrobiia; order Verrucomicrobiales; family Akkermansiaceae; genus Luteolibacter. The sequence continues at coordinate 8,895 of JAAURL010000087.1, forward strand.
CTTAAAATGGTGAGGATTTCTGCTCCCGAAACGACTTCGTCATATTTCCAGCCATTGGTTTCTCCCACGTCCATATATTCGATGTAGCGCAGATCAACTCCGGCCGTTTTCGCCCAGCGGGCGAGAGGTAAAATTTCTCCTTCGTTCACGCCGCGCTGGATCACGGCGTTCACTTTCACTGGCAATCCAAAATTCTGCGCGCCATGGATCCCAGCGATCACGCGATCCACCTTTGCGCCGACTCCGTTCATTTTTGCGAAAATTTGTGGATCAAGCGCATCAAGACTCACCGTCACGCGATTCAACCCCGCCAAGGCCAAGGCCTCCGCATGATGTGCCAACAGAACGCCATTGGTCGTGATCGCGATGTCTTTTACGCCGTCGACTGCCGCTAGCATCGCGACTAAATCCTCTAAGCCACGCCGCAACAAAGGCTCGCCACCTGTGAGGCGGATTTTCTCAATCCCTAACGGAATGAGGGAGCGCACTAAAGTCACGATTTCTTCAAAAGTCAGGAGCTCCTCACGCGGCATGAAGGCGTAGCCTGCTCCGAAAATCTCGACTGGCATGCAATAGCGGCAGCGGAAGTTACAGCGATCCGTCACGGAAATCCGCAAATCGCGCAAGCCCCGCCCGAGAACGTCAGTCACCATCAAATCATTGGAATTCATAGACCCCCACTTTCCCCATCGAAAATGCCGCTAAATCTTCAACCTGAGAAATTGACGAGACTTGGCAAAGCTTTTGGCGCAGCTCCTTAGCCCCAGGAAAGCCCTTGCAATAGGCCATCAATCGGGAGCGCATCGCTGTTAGGGTTTGGCGTTCATCGCCATTTCTCCGACTCTCTACTGCGAGTTTACAATGACGGAGAACCAGCTCCCAGCGCTCTTCCACGAGCAATTCTGGCAAGACTTTTCCCGTTTTTAGAAAATGCTTCGCCTCCCGGAAAATCCACGGATTTTGCATCGCGGCTCTCCCGATCATCACGCCAGAGACCGCTGTTTGCGTTTTCCGTTTCACCAGATCCGCGCCGCATGTGATGTCGCCATTTCCGATGACAGGAACTTTGACCGCACGTGCGACGGCATCGATGACTTCCCAGTCAGCCTCGCCGCCGTAGCCTTGTGCCCGAGTGCGGCCGTGCACTGCGATGGCTTGACATCCCGCAGTCTTCTAAAATTTTCGCAACCTCCACGGCATTGACGGAATTTTCATCCCAGCCGATGCGGATTTTCGCTGTGACCGGGACTTGATCACCCACTGCTTTCGCCACGCCAGATGCTACGGAGGCCAGAATCGGACAATCTTTCAAAAGAGAAGATCCGCCATTTCTCGCAACGACTTTATTCACCGGGCAGCCGAAGTTGATATCGATGAAATCCGGGCGTTTCCAGTCGATGATTTTTTTTGCCGCTTCGCCCATTCGCTGGCCGTCAGCCCCGAAAAGTTGCACGCCCACAGGCCGTTGCTCATCCGTGAATTCTGTATATTTCCTCGTCCGGTCATCCGCCTGCATGATGCCCTCCGCAGAGACGAATTCGGTGACCATCACATCCGCACCTAACTCTTTGCAAATTTGGCGGAAAATCACATCCGTCACTCCAGCCATCGGCGCGAGATAAAGTGGGAAACGATTATCAGAAAACCACGGAAGCACGCCGCAAACTAAAACGCTCCTCAGCTGCAAGTCCACTCCCTATGCCATTTGTTTACTTTTAGCGTCTCGTTTTCCTTGCCCGCTCTGAGCCCACCACACAATCTCCGCACGTGGGAGACGAACTGGACTACGACCCAATGACCGAGCTGCAACGGGCACTGGATGCTGCGGATGGCTCGGCTTTGTTAGCGGCTGCGGAAGATGCCCACTACGCCGACCTAGCTCATCTTTACGAGAATCTAGACGACGAAAAGCGCGATTTCCTGCTCAAAACCATCGGCCCGGAATTAGCAACCGACGTCGTCGCGGAACTCCCCTACCCGCTGATCGAAGGAGCACTCACGCATTTCAAGCCAGCGCAGCTCCGTGTTTTGCTAGGAAATTTATCAGATGACGACCGCGTGGATGTTTTCCAAGTCGTCAGCGAGGAAGCGCAGGTGCGTTTTTTCAGCCTACTAGGACCGCGCGATAAAGAGCTGACCCGCAGTCTCCTTAAATACGAAGAAGACACGGCTGGTGGCCGCATGACGACTCAGGTGGGCCGCATCACTGCGGACATGACGGTGAAACAGGCGATCACTGTGCTGCGTCGTGATCGGGAAGATGCAGAGACGTTGGCGAGGATTTTCGTGGTCGACGAACAAGGCCGCCTCGTGGGGAAAGTGCGCCTCCGCGATCTGGCTTTTAACACTTGGGATACTCCCATCCATGACATCATGGAAGAGGCGGATGAATACGTTCTCGCTTCTGCTGACCAGGAGGAGGCCGCTCGTAAAATTTCAAAATACGACCTCATCGTGCTCCCAGTCGTCGACGAGTTTCATCACTTATTAGGCGTCGTGACTTACGATGATGCGTTAGAAATTCTCCAAGAAGAATCGACTGAGGATATCGAAAAACTCTCCGGTATCGGTGGTGAGCAATCAGAAGTTTCCTATCTAAATACCAGCGTCTCTCAGCAGTATCGCAGGCGGGTTTCCTGGCTAGTCGGCCTGGCATTCGTTTCCATCGGCTCTGGCTATGTGATGTATCACTTTAGCGCAGTGTTAGAAAAAGCCTTTGTGCTTTCGATCTTCTTACCCATGGTCGTCGCCGCAGGAGGGAACTCTGGTGGACAAGCGGCTACCATGGTCATCCGTGCCTTGGCATTGGGAGAAGTGAAAGCAGGCAATGCCCTACGCATCGCCTGGAAAGAAGCGAGAACAGGTCTCTCTCTCGGCCTAACACTCGGCTTGGCGATGGCAATTTTTATCAGCTTCGTTCTGCCACACATGCAGGAAGGAACTGGCTCCTCCTTTGACTTCCTGCATCTCGCATTCGCTGTTTCTGTCGCTCTTACAGTCCAAGTCTTTTCTGCAACCACACTCGGCGCGTTACTCCCGATTTTCGCCCGCTCCATCAAGTTAGACCCAGCCGTCGTTTCCGCTCCATCACTCGCGTCAACAGTCGATGTCTCTGGGATGCTGATCTACTTTTCTACCGTCGCTGCCATTCTAGGACTGCAATAATCAAAAGGAGCTTTTTGTGGTAAAAGCGACGATTCTAGAGACATCCACACCTGACTGTATCAAGATTGTGTCCCGAATGGCGCTAACTTAAGGGTGATTTGGGATAATTTCATCAGTGGCTTTCTTGTAGCGGGAGCGATGGCTAATTTCGATCATTTGATGCCGAGGAACATTGAGTAGTTGATGTGGCTTTGGTA
>JAAURL010000088.1 GCA_012032235.1 Akkermansiaceae bacterium
GGCTCTCCTACTCCCTCGTGTGGCTCGGCAGTCTCAGCCAGTCGCTTGCGTCTGCGCCCGATTTTGATGACCAGTATCGCCTTTATCGCAGGAGTCTATCCACTCGTCGTCAGCTCCGGTGCCGGAGCAGAAATGCGCAGAGCCATGGGCGTAGCCGTCTTCAGCGGCATGATCGGCGTCACTATTTTCGGCCTGATTCTCACACCCGTTTTCTATGCTGTGCTGATGAAGCTGGGGCGAAAAAAACCTATAACTTCTACGAAAATCATTCACTAACAAATATGAACCACGCATCCTTATTCAAACCCGTCACTCTTGGCGAACTCGCACTTCCTAACCGTATCCTGATGGCTCCTCTCACGCGATGCCGTGCAGATGTTGGCCACATCCCCTCTTCAATCATGGCGGAGCACTATGCACAACGTGCAAGCGCAGGTCTAATCATCGCAGAGGCCACCATGGTGATGGAAGGCAACTCCGCCTTCGGCATGAGCGAGCCTGGCATCTACTCCCCTGAGCAAATCGCAGGGTGGAAAAAGACAACCGAAGCCGTCCACGCCAAAGGAGGCCAGATCGTTCTGCAACTCTGGCACGGCGGACGGGCATGTCATTCTCTACTCAATCAAGGCAGACAACCGGTAGGCCCCAGCCCTTTGCCAATCACCGACGATGAAACCCATACGCCTGAGGGAAAGAAACCTTATGAAACACCTCGCGAATTGCGCGATGATGAGCTGCCTGGCATCGTTGAAGGTTTTCGCCAAGCAGCATTGAATGCTAAGGAAGCTGGTTTCGATGGCATCGAAGTCCACAGTGCTAACGGCTATTTATTAGACAGCTTCTTGCGTGATGGCAGTAACCAGCGCAGCGGTGATTACGGCGGCTCCATTAAGAACCGAGCCCGCTTATTGCTAGAAGTGCTCGATGCTACAATCACCGTCTGGGGTGCTGCCCGTGTGGGTGTTCGGATTTCTCCGCTCAACAGTTTCAACTCCATGCACGATAGCGATCCCGTAGCACTCACCACTTTTGTCGCCAGAGAGTTAGAAAAACGTAAAATCGCCTACCTGCATCTGATGCGTGGTGATTTGTTTGGCATCCAGCAAGGCGACGTCGTCACTCCAGCGAGGGAAAATTTCTCTGGCCCACTCGTCGCAAACATGGGCTACACCCCCGAGGAAGCCGCTGCCACCATCACCGCTAGCACGTTCGATGCTGTGGCCTTCGGTCGCTCCTTCATCAGCAATCCCGATCTGGTAGAGCGCATCCGCAAAGGAGCCGAGCTCACCGTACCCGATGCCAGCACCTTCTACTCGCCCGGCCTAGCAGGATACAACGACTACCCAACTCTCTCCGCTTAATAAATCTAACTAACTCAAATTATGAATACACTATCATTCCACAATAAAGTCGTCCTCATCACCGGAGCCACCAGCGGCATCGGTAAAGCCACTGCGATTGCTTTCGGCAAAGCGGGAGCAAAAGTTGTTCTCAGCGGCCGCCGCGAGACAGAGGGAAATGCCGTCGTTTCTGAAATCCTAGCAGCTGGTGGAGATGCCATTTTCGTCAAAACAGACGTCACGCAAGAAGCGGAAGTCAAAGCTCTAGTGGATGCCACACTCGCTAAGTATGGAAAGTTAGATATCGCCTTCAACAACGCCGGAGTCGAGCATTCCGCTCCCATCATTGATTCCAGCGAGGCAGACTACCGCAAGCTTTTCGACACCAACGTCTGGAGCGTCATCGCCAGCATGAAGCATGAAATCCCGGCCATGCTCAAAAGCGGCGGCGGATCGATCATCAACACCAGCAGTGTCGCCGGTCACACCGGCATGGCGGGCGCAGGCATTTACATCGCTACGAAACACGCCGTGGAAGGTCTCACCAAAACCGCAGCTCTCGAAAATGCCACCTCCGGAATCCGCATCAATGCCGTCGCTCCCGCAGCCATTGCTACCGACATGATCACCCGCTTCACCGGTGGCGGCAGCGATGAGGCGATGAACTATATGGCCAGTCTCCATCCCATGGGCCGAGTCGGCCTTGTAGATGAAATCGCAGCTCCCGTCCTCTTCCTCGCCAGCGACGCTGCTAGTTTCATCACTGGCACCTCGCTTGTCATCGATGGCGGCTGGCTGGCGAAATGACGCGAATTGCGCCAAATCCATCACGGCCTGCTGCGGGATGCAGCAGCTACTTTCTTCCTATAAAAAAACCGGCGCTCTTTTGGAGAGCGCCGGTTTGGTGAGGATTGATTGCTAGGAAAAGCGACCAGAGTGTCGCTGCTCTTTATTCGGCAGCTACTGGCTGTGGGTTCGCTTCTGCTTCTGCAGGGGCTTGGTCACGGAGCCAGGCACGGCGGGACATTTTCACGCGGCCTTTTTCGTCTACTCCGAGGCATTTCGCGGTGATGGTGTCGCCTTTTTTGACGATGTCTTCCACCTTTTCGGTGCGGCCTTCGGCGAGTTCCGAGACGTGGACGAGTCCGTCTTTACCAGGGAGCACTTCCATGAAGGCGCCGAACTGAGTGATGGAAACGACCTTGCCGGTGTAAACTTTGCCCACTTCGATTTCTTGGAACATGCGGTCGATCATCGACTTGGCGCGGTCGAGTCCTTCTTGCTTGGAAGCGTAGATGTGGACGGTGCCGTCGTCTTCGATGTTGATCTCAGCGCCGGACTCGGCCTGGATGCCTTTGATATTTTTCCCGCCTGGTCCGATGAGTTCGCCGATGCGATCTGCTGGGATTTTGAGGGAAACGATGCGTGGGGCGTGCGGGCTGAGTTGTTTAGGCTCTACGATGGATTCGCCCATTTTCTGGATGATTTTGGTGCGGCCTGCTTTGGCGATGTGGATCGCCTCTTCCAGCATCGAAAGCGGGAGACCGGGGAGCTTGAGGTCGAGCTGGTAACCGGTGACGCCTTCGTCGGTGCCGCAGAGTTTGAAATCCATGTCGCCGTAGAAATCCTCGGAACCGATGATGTCTAGGAGCATTTTGTGGGATTTAAGTGCGCCGTTGTCATCGAAGTCCGTGACCAGACCGACGGAGATTCCACCGACGGGACGGATGAGCGGGACACCGGCGTCGAGGAGGGCCATGGTGCCTGCACAGACGGAGGCCATTGATGTGGAACCGTTGGATTCCATGACTTCCGAGGAAACGCGGATCGCGTAGGGGAAGACAGATTCCTCTGGGATGACAGGCTCGATGGAGCGCTCAGCCAAGGAGCCGTGGCCGATTTCCCGGCGGTTGATGCCGCCCATGCGTCCGCATTCGCCGACGGAAAAGGGAGGGAAATTGTAGTGGAGAATGAAGCGCTTCTCGCTTTCGCCACCGGCGTAGTTGTCGAAATGTTGTTTTTCGTCAGCGGGAGCCAAGGTGGTGATGGCGAGGGCTTGGGTTTCTCCACGGGCGAAAATCGCGGAACCGTGAACACGTGGCAGGGTGCCGACTTCTCCATAAAGCGGGCGAAGATCGCCAACCGAGCGACCGTCTGCACGGACGCCTTTTTCCATGATGGAAATGCGGAAGGCTTTTTTCTGAAGGTATTCGAAAGCTTGCTCCACGTCGAAGTCGGTCGCTTCGGGAGCGCGCTCCTTGATCGCGGCTTCCACTTCATCGCGCAGTGCGCCGACTTTCTTAGCACGCTCGGTCTTGGAGGGAGCGTAAATGGCGGACTCGATGCGATCTCCCGCGATTTCATAAGCGATTTCTAGGAGATTCTCCTTCGCGAGAACGACTTCGTATTCGCGCTTCGCCTTGCCGGCGAGTTTGACGAGCTCCTCTTGAGCGGCGACGAGTTTGACGACTGCCTCTTGGGCGAAATGGAGCGCCTTGATGAACTCTTCTTCCGGGAGCTCATCGGCTTGGCCTTCGATCATGATCACGTCGGTCTTATTTCCTACGTAGATCAGGTCTAGGTCACTTTCCTCACGTTGATCGTGGGTTGGATTGATGACGAATTTCCCGTCCACACGACCGACGCGCACGGCACCGATCGGGCCTGCAAATGGGATGTCTGAAAGAGCGAGAGCGGCGGATGCTCCGTTCATCGAGAGAATGTCGGAGTCGTTCACGCCATCGGCGCTCAGGAGAATGGCGACGATTTGAGTTTCGTAGAAATAGCCTTTAGGGAAAAGCGGGCGCAGCGGGCGGTCCGTCATGCGGCAGGTGAGGATTTCCTTCTCAGTCGGGCGGCCTTCGCGCTTGAAGTAGCCGCCGGGGAAAACGCCAGCAGCGGTGGCTTTTTCCTTATATTCCACGGAGAGTGGGAACCATGTCTGGCCGGATTTCACCTTGGTGGCGGAGACGGCAGTGACGAGGATGATAGTGTCGCCGCAGCGGACGGTGACGGCACCGTCGGCGAGTTTGGCAATTTTGCCGGTTTCGAACGTCATCGGGTTAGTGCCGACGTCGCCGTAAGTGTATGGATATTCATATTCTGTATTTTCTTCTTTTTTCAGTGCGTACAGCCCATCCGGCGGGATGCAGGATGGGCATTCATCGTTTATCAGACAAATTCCACAGCGCGGATAATAGGCGGCTGTGGAGTGATAAGTCTGGCGGGACGGGCGAAATATTTGGTTGCCCGGACCGCTTTGCAAAACAGCCACGAGGATTTCCCGTGGCTGCGTTTGCGAAATTGGTTTTAGCGGCGGAGTCCCAGACTCTGGATAATCTGCTGATATTTTTCCTCCGACCCTCTTTTGATGTAATCCAGCAATTTACGGCGCTGGGAAACGAGGGTTAAAAGTCCGCGGCGGGACGAGAAGTCCTTTTTGTTCGCGTTTAAGTGATCTGTGAGGTGGAAGATCCGCTGCGTAAGGAGTGCGACTTGGTAAGGTGCGCTGCCAGTATCTCCTTCGTGGAGCTTGTATTCGTTTAGGTTGATTTCTTGTGTGCTCATAATCGGTAGGGGATGGATCTAGCGACTGCCAGACCGTCCTAGTTCGAGGTTGAAGGCGGAACAAAGCGGGAGCGAGCCGGTTTGGCAAGGGAATTGGTGAAAACGGGAGAAATTTATTCGAAATGACTTCTCCCGATTAGGCCACTTGGAATCCGGCAGCTTGTTCGGGAGTGAGTTCGATGACTTGCCATGGCAGACCGTGGATATTGAGATCCGCCATGAATGAATCGGGAGAAAGCTGCTCGATATTCCAAACGCCGGGCGTTCTCCAGTCTTCCCGGGTTAGCATTTGTTTCGCGCCGATCATCGCGGGGACTCCTGTGGTGTAGGAAATCGCTTGGGAGCCGACTTCGGCGAAGCATTCTTCGTGGTCACAAATGTTATAAATATAGATTGCCTTGGGCTGGCCGTCCTTCACACCGGTGATGACGTTCCCGATGCAGGTTTTCCCTTTCGTCGTCTGGCCGAGATCGCCGGGATTTGGGAGAACTGCCTTGAGAAACTGCAGCGGCACGATTTCCACGCCTTGATAAATCACCGGGTCGATGCGGGTCATCCCTACGTTCTGGAGAACTTCCAGATGCTTTAAATAATTGGGAGAAAAGGACATCCAGAATTGGGCGCGTTTGATCGTGGGAATGTGTTTCACCAGCGACTCTAGCTCCTCGTGATACATGCGGTAAATCTCGTAAGTCCCGACACCATTTGGGCAGGTAAATGGTTGATGTTGCGACATCGGCGCGGTTTCTACGAATTTCCCGTCCTCGTAGTGGCGGCATTCCGCGGTGACTTCCCGAATATTGATTTCCGGGTTGAAATTCGTCGCAAACGCTTTGCCGTGATTTCCTCCGTTTACGTCGATGATGTCCAGAGTGTGGATCTCGTCAAAATGGTGCTTCAGCGCCCACGCGGTGAAAACATTCGTCACGCCGGGATCGAAGCCGGAACCGAGCAGCGCGGAAAGCCCGGCTTTCTCAAATTTCTCCTGATAGGCCCATTGCCAAGAATACTCGAATTTCGCGACGTCCAGCGGCTCGTAATTCGCCGTGTCCATGTAGTCGCAGCCAGCGAGGAGGCAGGCGTCCATCAGATTGAGATCTTGATAAGGGAGCGCGACGTTGATCAGGAGCTTTGCTCCCGTTTTGCGGATCAGCGCGGCGGTTTCCTCGGCGTTGTCCGCATCGACCTTCGCCGTGGCATGGTGCGTCCCGTGCGTTTTTTGACGTCCGCAGCGATCGCTTCGCATTTGGAAACGGTGCGGGAGGCTAGCGTGATTTCTCCGAAAACTTCGGGAACCATGGCGCATTTATGGGCGACGACGCTGCCGACCCCGCCGGCTCCGATGATTAAAACTTTGTTCATAGTGGAATAGGGAGCGAAATTAGGGAGATTACCACTACGCTGGCAAGAAATTCTCCTGTGACATTTGTGCAGGGTTCCTCCATTAGGGATAGTTTGTGGGAAAATTTGACATTCATCTCTTTTTTCACCGCCAAGACGCCAAGCGCCCAATTTGAAAGAGGAATCTTTCCCGTGCGGAGTTACAGAATTTCGGGTTCAAAGCTCTAACCGGGTGATTTTTCTGAAATTTTCTTGGCGCTCTTCCTTGCTTGGCGGTGAAAATTCTTGGGGAAATCGATGTTTTCCCATGCGTTGTCCCTAATGTAGCCGCCCTGTAACATTTGCGAAATCCCGTCATAAATTTTCCGACAAGTTTTCGGTGACGCGGCGTTTTCCTCCCTGTAAGGCTTTCGCCAGCCAGAAAAAATTACTCCTCATGAAAGTTACAAAACGCTCCCGCCAATTTCACCGCTCCGGTTTCACCCTTTTGGAAATGGTCATCGTCCTTGGAATCATCGCGATGATTCTGGGTGGCGCGATCTTCTCGATGAATAAAATCGGTGACTCCGCAAAACTCGGCCAAGTAGAGTCGGATTTCAAAAGCTTCGAGAGCTCAGTCGCGATGTATAAGCTGAATGCTGGCCAATTACCGACGACTCAACAAGGGCTGAAAGCATTAGTCGAAAAGCCAAGTAGCACCCCCGTCCCGCGCCGCTGGATCCAGATCATGAAAAAAGTCCCGCTCGATCCGTGGGGCAAGCCTTATGCCTACCGTTTCCCGGGTAAAAAGAATGCCGCGGACTTTGAAATTTACTCCGCAGGTCCTGACGGCATCGAAAACAACGCGGATGATCTCAGCAGCCAAGACAACTAGATCCCCACGAGGCTTCACGCTCCTAGAGATCGTGATCGTCCTTACGATTTCGTCGATCGTGATCGGCGGCGCGATTGGTTTAGCGATTTACTCAGGAGACGAGCGGATCTTGCGCGACGCCACGGGGGAAATCGAGCTGATGGCGAAACGGGCCCGCACGATTGCGATTTTGAAACAAACTCCTTACGCTTTAGAATTCCGCGAAGGAGCGGTCCGCATCATGCCGCTGGTACAGGCAGGACTTTCCGAGGCTCCGAAACTCCAGCAGGCCGAGGAGAACTCCGAAATGAGTTCGGAGAACCAAAATCGTGAATTCATATTGAATTCAGGCCTGAGCGTTTTTTTCCGCCACTGGAATACGGAGAAATGGCTAACGACGGTGAAAAATGATGTTCACGTTTGGCGCTTCGATCCAGATGGGCTTTGCGAACCGATTTCCCTGCGCCTCGTGCTGGATGACAGCTCTGTGGAAAATACCTATCACCCACTCACTGCCACGGCAGTTGAGGAAGAAAGCTTTTCAGAAATCCGATGATTCTCCCTGTCCACCGCCGTTCAAAACGAGGCTTTCTCTTGTTAGAGATGGTCCTGGCGATGGCGGTGTTTGGCATCGCCGTCACCGGCTTTATTGTCGCGCTGAACAAAATGGCAGATGTGGCAGACTTAGCCCAAAGCGAGCTACGCATCACACGGATTCTGGATAGCGCATTGGACGAGACACTTTCCCTGCCGAATCTGGAGGAAGGCACCACGAATACCACGGTGGGAGAAACTGGGATCGAGCTGGACACGACGATTGAGCGGATCGAGGACTTAATCAACGAAGAAGGACAGCCACTTCCCGACATGTTTCGCATCAAAATCGACGCGAAGTGGTATGCCAACGGCGCATGGCAGGAGCGCACTGTAGAGACATGGCGAAATAGTAAAATGTATCGGCTGCAATGACCATTTCTCCTCATAAATCCCGTCATCATGGTTTCACGCTGCTAGAGCTGGTGATGGCGATTCTGTTGATGACCATCCTAGTCGGGATGATTTTTAAGACATCGTCCTCAGCTCTCGCGCTGGGAAATACCATCGTCAAAACCCAAAACGAGGAAATGCTACATCAAGCATTTTTAGAACTGCTGTCGCGGCGTTTTTCCTCGCTCCCGGGAAATACGCGTTTCGAGCTAAAATCCTCAGACGGCGGCCAGCAATATCTCTCTGACATCACTTTGCAAAAAGTCCCACAGAGTTTCAACTGGGACGGCGGAGCAAGGATCGCTAAGGCAGTCCAAATCAGCACCGTCAGAAGGCGCAGCGGCTTTCTCGACATCGTTTTACGATACTATGAAAATGAGATTTTGGAAGGATCTGAAGCCAATACGGGAGAATCCAGAACGGTCGGTGAGGAGAAACCCTTTGCGGAAATTGTCTTGCTGACGGATGTGGCTTACTTCGAGTGGAAAGTCCTAGATGGTCGCTCAATGGAGTGGCTGTACGACTGGGACCAGCAAAGTCGGCTCCCATTGCAGCTGGAGCTGACGATGAAAATCGGGAAAGAAGGCGAGGAAATTCGCCAGATTTTTTGGATTCCTGCCAAGGTAAACCCAGAGCAAATCGTGTCCCAACAAGGACAAGCCACAGACCCACCACCACCGCCGCCACCTCCACTAAATTGATGATTTCCTCCGCCCATCATCGAAAATCTCGCGGTGCAGCTTTAATCGCTGTGATCGTGTTGATTTCGATCGTCTCCCTAGCGTGTATTTCCACGTTGCGGGTGATTTCCTTTGATGCGGAGCTGGCTTCGGCGAAAATTCATGGCTCCCGGGCACGCCAAGTGGCGGAAATGGGGATCGCAGTGGGAACGAACAGCGGGATCACCAAGCGCTTTGATCCCCTGCTCCACCGAATGGATCAGGAAGCGGGCGAAGGCTACGACGTGGAGATCATTTCCGAAGGCGGGAAATTTAATATCAATTTTATCATCCAACAGGAAGATAAGGAATTATTGAAGTCCATGTTCATCAAGTGGGGACTGGAACTGGACGATGCCCAAGTCGTGGTGGACTCTCTGATCGATTGGTCTGATCCGGGCGATGAGACTCAGCTCAACGGCGCTGAAGTCGATTTCTATAAAAAAGAAGGACGCATCAACCAGCCATTTAACCGACCGTTTTACAGTCTAGAGGAAATGAGTCTAGTTCGTGGAATGAACCTGATCGAACGGGTCAAGCCCGATTGGCGGGAGTGGTTCACCATCTGGAGCGATGGACCGCTGGATGTCAACGAAGCAAGCTCGGAACTGCTAGCTGTAGCGGGCGATGCCGATACCGCACGCACCGACATTGTTCCGGAAACCGTGCGCGGTCCCGATGGCGTTCTAGGCACGGAGGATGATGTTCCTTTCCAAGACGCTGCCAGCGCGCTTGACCTCATGGGATTGGATCCCAATGCTCCAGAGGCAGCGCGTTTTACTGCGGCTGCTCCTCTGAACGAAACGGTCCGCATCGAAAGCACCGGCTTTGCCGAAGGCGCGAAACGTAAAATCACCGTCATCGTCCGTAACCGCGCACAAAATCCGACTCTCCTAGAACGCACCGAAGAAATTATCCCGTGAGTAAATCAACTGACAACGTGCTTCTCGTCCCCGGCGAATCGGGCTGGGAAATCTGGTCCGGCCTCGCAACAGGCTTATTCTCCCTGCAAGCAGCGACCGAAATCCAACAGGCTGGGGAGCTGACTGACATTCCCAGTGGCGACCTGCTTTTGCTTTTCCCGGTCAAAGCCATCACCGCAGTGCCGATGCGCGTCACCAGTAATGACGACTCACTATTTCCCGATCTAGCAGCGCTCCATGCCGAACGGCTCGGCCTCCGCCCCGATCCCATGGCGGGCCAGCTGACGGATGTTTTCGTCGTCTCCCGGGAGGCAGAAAACACCGCTCTAGTTTCCATCTTACTGCGCGTCCCCGGCGATGGAGAGATGCCACCACGTGGGCCGAAAAATTTCGACATTTCCGCCCGTGCCTACCCAGTCACTGGGGACACATTGGCCGTGTGGAAAGAATTTGGCCGTTGGGTTTTCTCCCTGTCGCACCAGGGAAATCTGGTTTATTGCCAGGCTACTTCCCGCACATCTCCCAGCCCGGATGACACATTGGCCCGGGAAATCCGCCTCGCGCTCATCCAGCTCTCTATGCAGGGACTGGAGGTTTCTCCCACGCACGTCGTCGTCTGGTCAAATTCCGAATCGATTGATTCTTCCGCGTTGAGCGCCGAGTTCGCCCTCCCGGTGGGAGTTTCTCCCCGGCCAGCTCCCGTTCTCCCGCAAACAATCAGCAAGCTGCTCCCTGCCGATGTTCGCGCCGCCCGCCGTGAAGCACTACGCCGCCGCAATACCAATCTCGGCATCGCCGCCGTCGCCGCACTTTATCTAGGTGTCATCGGCTGGTTCGGCTATGGCCTGTGGAAAGACTCCCAGGAAACGAAAAAGCTCAATGCAATGGCTGAGGCAGCCGCTCCCGAAGGCGAAGCCTACGCCCAGCACATCGCGAAATGGGACGAGCTAAATCAAGCGATCGAACTTTCGAATTCTCCCGTGGAAATCCTAAGCCAAGTCAAGGATTGCATCCCACCTAACAGCGGTTTGCGATTAACCAACGCCGATATTTCTTACAACGAAATCAAACTCATTGGGGAGGCACAACAGCTCGAAGCCGTCAAAGGCTTCGACCTAAAGCTGACCAAGAGCACCGATCTCAGTAAATTCGCTTGGCAAAATGGTGAGCCTAACCAATCCACTCGCGGCTGGCAGTTCACTTTCTCCGCCGCTCCTCCCACCAAGCAGAATTAACGAAGTTTCTCCTGTCCACTGACAAATTCTGCGAATCACGGCTTTCACTCTTCGGTAATCTTTCATTTTCTCCTTTTCCTAAACTGTCTGCATGTCACCCCGCGAAAAAAAACTCCTCATCTTCTTTGGTCTCGCGGGATTTCTGGTTCTGAACTTTTTGGGAGTCAACTGGGCACTCGCCAAACAGCGAGTCGTTAAAAACCAAAAGGTAGAGGCAAAAACAAAGTTAGAAGTTGCCGAAAACTTCCGGAACAGCAGTGCCGAAATCACCGATCAAATGGAGTGGCTGGCACAAAACGAGCCGCAGCCCGCGTCCAATCAAGACGTCCAAACCAAGCTCCAGCAACTCGCTGATCGCGAGGCACGCCAGGCTGGACTCACCATCAAAAGCCAAAAGCCACTGCCGACCGAGACAACAGGAACGCACTACCACCGCGCCAGTTTCCAATTCGTTCTCAATGGCATGGAAGACGCACTTTACCGCTGGTTTGACAAGGTGAATATTCCCGAACAATTCCGCGTGGCCTCCCAAATCAACATGAAGCCAAATGCGCAAGACGACACAAAGATCGACTGCACCGTCACCATTTCCCAGTGGTTCATTCCCACTCCCGCCGAGTAGCCACCCAGAACATGAAAACACCAACCTCTACCTCCGTTTTCCTGCTCCTAGCCATCACTGGCCTAGCCATGGGAGACGTGCCTAAAAAAGCACCACTCAGCCGCTACACCAAACTGTGGACAGATTCTCCTTTCACAACGAAGCCACCGCCGCCGGAAATGGCCCCAACGGTCAATCCCCTGGAAGATTATGCGCTTCTCGGCGTTTCCCCACTGGGTGGAAATGGCTACCGCGTGACCATAACCAACAAGAAGAATCCGGATGGCGTGCGGGTTTTCGTCGAAACCAATAAAGAAAACCCTTCAGAATTTAAAGTTCTAGAAGTCATCCGGAAACCTGGCGATCCCATGGGCACCACGGTGCTCATGTCATCTGGCGGCATAAATGGAACAGTGAGCTTCGATCCAAACACACTGGCGATCAATAATCCAACGGTGAATCCGAACCAAATTCCGCAGTCCACACTTAATCCGAATCAGCCAAACACTATACCACAACCGCCCCCGCCAAATGGCGAAAATCCTGTGCGGCAACCGCGCCCGCGCGTAATCTCGCCACCTGTCCCACAACAGCCTGTCCCGCAGGGAGTTCAAGGCCAGCCAGCAGCTGCTCGTCCACGTATCGTGCCGCCAGGACAAGGCCAGCCAGCTGCGCCTCAGCAACC
>JAAURL010000089.1 GCA_012032235.1 Akkermansiaceae bacterium
GGTCATCGCCGCCCGCAAGGTCACAGCCTGAGCGTCGTGATTGCCCTCCACAGAGGAGCCGCCCTCAAAAAACTGCCCTTGAGGACGACCCAAAAGGCGAATTCTCCACGAAAGCTAACCAACAACGGAGCCATTTTACCTCAGAAGCAGCCGATTTCGCTACTCCTCATACCGAACCCTGAAAAACCGCCTTTAATCAGCGTTTCCCTAGAGGGATGATTCTTCGACCAGACGGTGGGAATTTACACCAAACTCGTCCTAATGAACGAGCCTACTTGCTTCTGGTGGGATCATGCTGGTTTTTGAGAAAACATTTAGATTTTCCTCGAATAGCCTTCCTGTGGTGGCACTTCGAAATCGAAATCCTTGTCACTGGCAAAAGCGGCTTGCCTAGTCAGCTAGCGTATTGATGATTTCTTGATCGCATTTATTAAACACCCATGAAGTCACAAGTATATCTCGGAATTGATCTAGGAGCAGAATCTGGCCGCGTCATCGCTGGCATTTGGGATGGTAAAAAAATCCGTCTGGAAGAAATGCACCGCTTTCGTAATGGCCCCGTCAATCTTGCAGGCACTCTGCGCTGGGATGTCATCCGCTTGTGGGAGGAAATCCAGAACGGCCTCACCGCTTCGGCCAAGAAATTCGGCGATGCGATCCAATCCATCGGCGTTGATACTTGGGGCGTCGATTACGTGCTACTTTCGAAAACGGGAGAAATTATTGGCCAGCCATACAATTACCGAGATCCCCGCACGGAAGGAGCATTGGATGCAGCGTTTAAGGTGGTTCCCCGGGAGGAAATTTTTGTAAAGAGCGGTCTCCAATTCATGGAGTTTAATACACTCTATCAACTTGCGGCCCACCAGCGTCATAGCCCGGAGACTTTGGAAATGGCGGATACTTTCCTGATGATCCCAGATTTCCTCAACTGGTGCCTCAGTGGACAAAAGGCGGTGGAGTTTACCAATGCGACCACCACCCAGTTCGTCGATCCCGCCACCCGGGAGTGGTCCACAGAACTGCTCGGGAAATTCAACATCCCCACCCATTTCTTCCCTAAAATCGTCGCTCCTGGGAGCAGTCTGGGTCCCATTCGTGAATCTCTCAGTAAACTAACCGGACTGGGAGCGAACGTGCAGGTGATTGCTCCTGCGACCCACGATACCGGCAGCGCCATCGTCGGCGTGCCCACTCGCAATAGTGGTCGAGCGAATTGGGCTTACATTTCCAGCGGCACTTGGTCGCTGATGGGCGCAGAGGTCAACGAGGCCAAGCTAGGGAAAAGCGTGTTAGAGCGCAATTTCACGAATGAAGGAGGCGTGGACGGCACCTATCGCCTCCTGAAAAACATTATGGGATTATGGCTCGTGCAGGAATTAAAGCGCACTTTCGACTCCAGCGGCACGCCATTTGAGTATTCCCAGTTAGTCCATCTGGCAGAAACTTCCGAGCCTCTCCGCTCCCTGATTGATCCTGATGATCCACGTTTCTTCCGCCCCGGAAATATGCCACAACGGTTCCAGGACTTCTGTCGGGAAACCAATCAGCCGATTCCCGAAACAGAAGGCCAGCTCGTGCGATGTGCTCTTGAAAGTCTCGCTCTGAAATACGGCCAAGTCCTTTCATGGATCGAGGAAATTACCGGAGAAACCTGCGAAGTCGTCCATATTGTCGGCGGCGGTTGCCGTAATCAGCTCCTCAATCAATTTACAGCTGACTGCTGCCAGCGCCCGGTGATCGCAGGTCCTATCGAGGGCACAGTTCTCGGAAATCTCCTTGTTCAGGCCCGCAGTGCCGGAGCTGTCAATTCTCTCGATGAGATCCGCAGCGTGATCCGTGATTCTTTCAGTGAAGAGTTAGTAGAGTTCCAGCCCGTTCCCTCCACTCAATGGGAGGAAGCAAAGGGCCGCTTCGCTCAATTGCTCAACCGTCCCCGCGCATGATCCGCAAAGCCTTTGTGATGTCTATCCTGCCAGGTCAAGAGGCAGAATATGCACGCCGCCACCAACCGATCTGGCCAGAACTGGAATCTGTCCTGATCGGCCACGGCGTAAGCAACTACAGCATTTTTCTCCATCCAGAGACCTTGCAGCTTTTCGCCTATGCTGAAGTGGAGGATGAGGCTCGCTGGGAAGCGATCGCCCGCACGGAAATTTGCCAGCGTTGGTGGTCCCACATGAAGGAAATCATGCCGTCCAATCCTGACAACAGCCCTGTGGCGTTGCCGCTGCGGGAGGTCTTTCACCTTTCCGCTTCATAGGCCTCTTTCACCATTGGTGGAGATGCATTGATGGAAGGAGCGCTCCCTGTGGAAGGGAGCTGCAGAGTTCCTCCACGGTGTGCTCGTTGAATCCGAGATTCTAAGAATTCTTGGCAGGATGCCGGAAATGACACGCTGGAAGCGTGTGCCCCCCGAATGAAGAAAGAATTCTTACGAATCACGCCAGATTGAGATCAGCCATCGCTTTGTGATGGATCTGGAGGTAGAAATCTCTCGATTCTGGCTTCTTGAGATCTTTATCCCAGTTCGGAATCATCGCGGACATGCGCTCCTTCGCTTCCTGTGATTCGAGAAGGTGTGGAAGGCACTTTCTCACCGCCTGTAACATGACATGCGTAGAGACAGAGGCTCCGGGAGAGGCTCCCAAGAGCGCTGAAATCGAGCGGTCTGCACTGGTAAGAACCTCCGTGCCATAATGGACAATCCCTGGGGCTTCCCCCGGTTCTTGTTTGATCGCCTGAACCCGGATCCCGGCGTCGATCACTTCCCAGTCCTTTTCATCAGCGTCTGGATAGAAATTATACAGCTCCTTCATCCGCGATTCCTTTGACTGGAGACCTTGTTGGACCAGATATTTTACAAGGTCCAAGTTATAAATTCCCACCCGCATCAGGGAAATGATGTTGCTAGGGCGGACGGAAAGCGGGAGATCGAGGTGAGAGCCACCTTGGTGGAGGAACTTTCCAGTCCAAGAAGCGAAGGGACCGAAGAGGAGATATTTTTTCCCATCGATCACCCGAGTGTCCAGGTGGGGAACTGCCATCGTTGGCGCTGCTCCCAGCGCTTGGCCGTAGACTTTGGCACTGTGTCGCGCTACAACCTCTGGATTTTTGGTGATCATCCACTGCCCACCAATCGGGAATCCACCATAGCCTTTTGCCTCAGGAATCCCTGATTTTTGCAGAAGTGGCAGGGATCCGCCGCCGCCGCCGATGAAAACGAAACCGGCTTCGATTTCCCGAGTCTCACCGGATTTCTCATTGCGGACTTTGACCTTCCAGCCACCACCTTCTAGTCGATTGAGATCGACGACACGGTGCCCGAAGTGGGTGGCACATAGCGGTTGATTGCTAAGCCACTTGCAGAATTTACCTGAAATAGCCCCGAAATTCACATCTGTCCCCCCCGTCCATGTAGGTTGCCGCGATCGGTTGACTAGGGTCGCGCCCATCTACTAACAAAGGTGCCCACTTGCGAATCACATCACGATCGCCACTATGCTCCATCGTTTCAAAGAAATGGTGTCCCTTTAAGCCTTCGTAGCGGGCCTTCAAATAGGAAAGCTGCTCCTTTGTGTGGACTAGGGAAAT
Organism: Akkermansiaceae bacterium; assembly: GCA_012032235.1. Classification (GTDB taxonomy): domain Bacteria; phylum Verrucomicrobiota; class Verrucomicrobiia; order Verrucomicrobiales; family Akkermansiaceae; genus Luteolibacter. The sequence continues at coordinate 3,595 of JAAURL010000089.1, forward strand.
ATGCGGCAGTGGGTTGACGCAGCTGGGCGTGTCTTGGATGATTCCGCGGCGCACTGCATGCGCCCAAAACTGAAGTGAATGCTCAAATTCCTCAAAGACCGAGATTGCCTTTGAAACATTGACCGTGCCATCAGCCTCCTGATGCGGAGTGTATGAGAGTTCGCAAATCCTGCGTGTCCGGTGCCAGCATTATTCCATCCATTCGACGCCTCCTGGGCAGGCTCAGTCGTGACTTCAAAAAGTTGAATCGAAATGTCTGGTTTAAGCTCCTTTAGCATGACCCCGAGTGTCGAGGACATGATGCCGGAACCGATCAAAAGAACGTCTGTTTTCATAATGGAATGGCCGAGTCAAAAATGGACGGAGGAATGCTTCGTGCAAACCGCCGCGTAAGAATGACGATGTGGCGTGTATTCTCGCTGAGACGCCGGGTCAAGAGCAGGAAATAAGTTCCTAACCAGCGGGCAAGAATAATCGTAGCTTTGGTGTGCAAATTGAATCACCGAGGCTAGCTTTGGTATGACAGGTGCGTCTTTTGTGTTTTCTCTTTTTAGAGACGATCGGCCGATAGAACCACCCGATCTCTCTCGATAAATCTCCCAAGATTCCGTGGCAAACCAAAAAGTTTCTCCTTCCACGCCGCCCCGGAATCATCATATTGACTGAATATGAATTTAAAAATCTGGCTGATTGGCTTATGCGCTGGCTTATTTGCCTTGCCTTTTTCTAGCGCAGCGGAAGATCCAGCTCACCAAGAGCTCCGCGTCTTAAGAACGCAGATGATCGAAGCCGTCACGAAGGGCGACATCGACACCGTAATCAAAAACACTCACCCAAAACGTAGTTGTTACTTGGCAAAACGCTGCGGTTGCTGGGACATCAAGGACTGAAAGATTTCTTCGACAAAGTCGGAAAGAACTCCTTCAAAGGTTACAAATTACCGCCAACACCTGATGATCTAACCATCCTCTATGGTGGCGATACGGGCGTTTCCTATGGCGAAACGATCGGGCAGTTCAATGTGCTGGGAAAAAACTATGAATTCAAAAGCCGCTGGACCGCGACATTGATTAAAGAAAACGACAAGTGGCTCCTCGCTGCTTATCACGTTTCAATGAATTCCCTGGATAATCCTCTTTTGTCTGCGGCGAAAAGTGCTGTTTATGTGGGAGCAATCGCTGCGCTGATTGTTGGTTTCTTTTTAGCGAAATTGATTTTCAAAAAGAAGGCCCACATTTCCTAGCCTCCAGCAGCCAAGGTAACGACTTCTACGCGCGCTCCCTCCTCCACGATCACTTTTGAATAATCGCGGGGGAAGACTGCTTCCTCATTGAGCTCCACGACCACTGGCTTTCCTCCAAAGCCGATATTCTCTAGTAAATCTGCTAAGTGGATCGGCTTTTCCAACTCATGAGGATTCCCGTTCAAGTGAATTTTCATGAAATAATTACCTCCACTGAGTGAGTTGTTCGGGAAACGGGCAGTCTTTGCAATCAGAGAAATCTTCGAGGCAGAAATCATGATAAATCTGCAATAGGGCTTGATGGTGGCAAACTCTTCGCGTCCATGGTGCCGCTAATTTTTCCGAACCAAACAAGCGCAACGCACAGCGTTTAACCTTATCATTCATGGCTGAATTACGGAGTTTAAAGTAGCTTTTGAAAGTTATCCCATCTTCATGCAGTGCCAGTGGAATCAAGTGATTCGCGACTAGCTCCAGTGCCTGTGAACGACCGAATAAGGCGATCTTTTGATTCGATTGAGCAGAGGTCAGCGTGTGTCGATGAGTCCAAAATTCGTGATCCAGGGTTTGTAGGAAATCAATCACTGGCTTCACTTGGAAAGGTCGCGCCAATGCCAAGCGACGATATTGAGGCCATCCTTTGACCAGTGCGGAAAGCGCTCCCACACGGCGATGTGGATGATTTGCTGGGCGCTGACCACTGGTTTTCCATGGAATGGAACGATCCCATGAAGCTTCGAAATAAGCCCGGTGTTTCCACCAAGTATCCCACAAGGTTCGCAAATATTCGCGGGTGTCCGCTGGAGCGGATTGATGCAAATCCGCTGATAGAAATCCAGCCGTGCCGAAAAGAATCGACTCCACAGCAGGTTCCGCTCCTTTTAACAAAGAGAGCGGTGCACGCTGAGCTAACAACTTCATGGCGAGGGAATTTCCCCGATAGCCCAGCGTCTCCGCTGTCGCCTGAAATAACGCGGCATCACGACCGTGCGCATCTTCCGCTTTCAGCCAGCGTGTCGTTTTCATCGCCGCCCGATGAAGAGCAGCTTCTCCTAACAAGCGATCAATCGCGCCGACTGGTAAATTTCTCAGCGGTGCCACACAGCGGCCAGGATGCGCAATCGCGACTTCGCGTTGAGGACGATTCAGAGCATCTGATAGCAAAGGTTCCGTGATGACGACTTGTGGCACTTCGCGATGCACGTCCGTTCGTGTAAATGTCTGCCGACCATCGGATTGGAAAACGACATGCAGGATCACCTCCCGAAATGCTGGATTCGTCGCATGTCCATGCTGCTCCCAATCCGTGGACTTGGAATCTAACTCTAACGGACCTGTTTTCAATTCACCATCAATCTCGATCGCTGCCTGGATAAAGTCGGGTCCAGAACTACGATTCCATTCTCCAAACTGCACAATTTCCACTTTCTTCCCAGATGTGGTGCGGAAGCTTCTGCCAAACCCACCCGCAAACCATATTGCCTGCAATTCCAGTTCTGGCGGCAATGCTGGGCCTGAATTCTCCGCAAAGATCAAAGGAGGATGCCATATCGATTCTAGCAGAAATCCGTAGGTCATTTCAAATTCCAGTTATATTCAGAGGCTTCACTTCGCAGGTGCCGGTGGTGGCAGCAAAATATCTAACCAACCTTTTAAGGCTTCGGCCTCTGGCAGCGAACTATAGCGTGTCTGCGCGTCTCGCAAGCCACTTATCGTTAAATCGATACGCTGCGCGAAACGATCATTGCCAATCATGTGGAAATCTTGTCGGAGCTGATCCTCTAATTTTGGGTAAAATACTTTTGCTTTCAAAAACCATTGAGAAGCTGCCGCACTTTTCTTTCCTAACAAATCCAAGCCGATGGCCTCAGCTAAAACGCCGCTCTGCATTCGCTCCGCAGCTTTTTCTAACTGCTTTTGACGTTCTTTTGGATCATTTTCCCATTCCACTGCCGCAGCACGTATCGCACGAAATGCGACATCATTCTCCTGTTTTACTCCAGTTCCGCCGAGATGCAGACAAGGCCGATACAGCGGATCTCCCAGAACAACTCCTTGCCAGGAAACGACTGGCATCGCCATCCAACAAGCCTCTACCCATGAATTTCCCTCTAATAATTTTTGATGAATGATTCCGAAGTGATGAGTTAGGCCCAAGTAAGGCTCATAAACATTTCCAATCGTCACTGTCGCTCCTTTTTCTAACAGTGGGGCGCTCCAGTTCTTAGTCGCATCAGTCAGTTGGTCCGCGCTGAATGAATGTAAATGCATAGCCACGGCTCCTTTTCGAAATCGAAATTTCGGATTCAAAAACGGTCCACTCACATGCCAATCATACCAACCGTAATAATAAGCGGCGTCCAGCATCGGATAGTTTTTCGGCAATGTGTCATTGAAACGATCCACCACTGTCGGGATGCCTGCTGGGCCGTTTGCTTTCACCACATTTTCTAACCACTGATCACCTTCAGGGATTTTGTTGGCAATATCCACATATGCCATGCCCCATAGTCCGTTTTTTTCAGTTTCTAATGCATCGCGAATCATTCTTTCGCACGTGGTGAAACTTGGCCCGTCGATGCGGGCCGTTAGGATGAGAAAGGGTAAGCCGGCCTGAGTAATCGGCTTTTCACTTTGATAGAATTTATTCTGCATCACACCATTGATCGGTGTCGTTTCCACACCAAACATCGCCAATTCAGAATCCACCGAAGCTTCGTTATGGTCATCGACAGGATGATTTTTCGGATTCGCAATTGCCTGCGGCTGGATGCGCAGCGGCACGCCGCGCATCAATACTAACACCCGGATTTTGTTCTCCACTGGGCCAACCATGCCGGAGCTGTCTTTCTGGCGTTTCCACCAATTCCGTTTTTCAAATTCCGCACGCAGGGGTTTAGCGATTTTCTGCTCATAATTATCGCGGGAAATATCCGCTGTAACAGGCAGCTCCAAACCAATGAGATTTTCCTGGGGGATATGGCGAGCTTCGCGATACATCTCTGCGAGCTTCAAGGACTCAGGCGTTTTCGTATTGTATAATATTGCCACCGCCTCTGGAGGAATCGTCGCAGACAAACTTATGATGCAGATTGTCCAAAGCATCAAAGTCAACAGTGAGAGTTTCATGATGCGGATGATGCGCCGTTTCTGCGTGCTGGCAAGACGGGACACCACCGGCAGCTGCTGGGATCAGCGGCGAAATGGGTGCGATATCGAAACCCAAGAACTCCCAATTGATTTGAACATGTTGCTAATCAATGGTCCGCAAAGTTAATCTCAGTTATTCACAGATGTTCCCAAAGTGTCCTCATTGACTAATGCAAATGATTTCTCCCATGCTGTGTGCCCCGCATGGCTGACGAATCAAAAGCTCCTTCGACTTTCCCGAAAACCGCATTACTCCAGCAAGCTGCGACGGTGATCGATGACGTCACTCGTGCCCTGCCTCATGCGCTAGGACCGGAAAAAAGTTTGCTATCGTCGATGTTACAAGATCCGCAGGAATACATCGGCGTGGCGATTGAGGAAAAGCTGACGAAGGAACATTTTTATCTGCCCGCGCACTCGACCTTGTTCGGGTTTCTCATTGAGTTATTTGAAAATGGCAATGAAGTGGAGCTGGTTTCATTGGTTCAGCGCTTGTTAGATCGTGGCCTGTTAGATCGTGTCGGTGGGCCGTCTGCATTGACGGATCTATACACTTACGCGCCTAGTCCGGGGCATTTCCGCCATCACTTGCAACATGTGAAGGACAAGTTTGTCCTGCGCTCGATCATTCAAAACTCCAATGAGGCGATTGCTCAAGCCTACGACGCGCCAGATGAAGTCGCGGCGCTGTTAGACTCAGTCGAGGCGAAAGTGTTAGCGATTCGCGAAGGCTCTGAAACGAATAAAGCGCCAACGATTAAGCAATCGGTCAACGAAGTCATCGAACAATTCCAAGCGCTGTTAGCAGGAGAAAAGGGAGCGCAAGGGATTTCCACCGGCTTTGAAGAACTGGACCGCATGAGTAGCGGATTGAAAGCGGGAGAAATGTTTGTCGTCGCGGCGCGTCCATCGATGGGGAAAACCTCGTTCATGATGAACGTTGTAGAGCACGTTTGCCTGGAGCTAAATAAGCCTTCGATGGTTTTTTCCTGCGAAATGAGTGCCTTTCAGCTGGTGCAACGCCTCGTTTTTCCCGGGCAAAATTTGCGATGAGCCAGCTATCGCGCGGCTATACTCCTACGAAAGGCGACTTGCAGCGCATTCAACGCGCCGCTGTGGAAACGGCTGGAGCGAAGCTTTTCATCGATGACACGCCGGGGATTTCCATCAATGAACTGCGTGCGAAAGCCCGCCGTAAAAAGCGGGACGAAGATATTCAGTTCATCGCCATCGATTATTTACAGCTGATGAAATCCCGGACCAAACAAGCGGAAAACTCCCGCGAACGGGAGATTGCGGAAATTTCCGCAGGCATCAAAGGTTTAGCAAAAGAGTTAGGAATCCCGATTGTCATTTTAGCGCAGCTAAACCGTGGTCCAGAATCCCGCTCCGGGAAAAGTCTAGGCGTGCCACGGATGTCGGACCTCCGCGAATCTGGAGCGATCGAGCAAGATGCGGATATGGTGGGACTGCTTTATCGGACCGCCTACTACGCGGAAAATGATGAAGAACGTGAGGCGGAAGCAGGAAAAGCGGAATTGGTTTTAGCCAAAAACAGAAATGGTGAAACGGGAGGAATTCCTCTGACCTTCGTTGCGGATCTGATGCGTTTCGAGACCGGACCACCTGCACGCGAAGTGGAGTCATAAACTGCTTTTTATCGACTGCCTCCACGGTGTCATTCGATTTGGCGCAATGCGTGTGCAATGCGCGATTGAATTTTTTCCAAACATTCTCTTGCAAACCCGCAGCCCGGAACGTAACAAGTGCGCCCCCACCCAATCAGAATGCTCGGATGGCGGAATTGGTAGACGCGCTAGACTAAGGATCTAGTAGGGTAACCTGTGGAGGTTCGAGTCCTCTTTCGAGCACTTTTTGATCGTCTGATGAAAGGCGAAGAAGTCGCATTCTTCGCCTTCATTTTTTAGAGTTTCCTCTAAAATAGCGCCCAGAAGGTCTTTTTTCGGCTCGTTGCTCTAAGAGAGTCGCTTCATCACGGCGGCGGAGAGTAGCTTGCCGTCGGCGCGGCCTTCTGCTAGTTCTTGGGCGCGTTTCATGACTTTTCCCATATCGGCTTTGCCAGTGGCTCCGGTGTCTGCCATTGCCTGATCGAGAATCACGGTGAGCTGCTCCTCCGTCAGTGCGGCGGGCAAGTAACGGGAAAGGATTTCAATCTCGATTTTTTCAGTCGCGGCCAGTTCTGGGCGGGAGGCTTTTTCGAACTGCTCGATGGAGTCGAGCCGTTGTTTGATTTGTTTTCTCACCACAGCCATGATCTCTGCCTCATCTAGGACAGTGCTGAGATTTCCCTTTTCGATCGCGGCATTCGTCAATGCACTTTTCAAGGCGCGCAATGCGTTCAATGCGGCGCTGTCCTTTGCCTTCATGGCGTTTTTGATGTCTTCGGGAATTCTGGTAGCGATGTCACTCATGGCTTTTTCGTATCATGCTTGCTCCCGATTGCTAGCATGATGTGACAGCCAGAGTCAGGAAATTGTTTTTAGCGAGGTTGTATTTTACCGATTGAAGCCAGAGGCAGATGGGCTTAGCATTTCTGAATGAAAAGATGGCGGCTGTGCAGGATGATGGTTGTGTTAGCGGTGCTTTATTCTCCCGCCGCTTTTGCAGAGAAGGCAAAAAAGACGGAAAAGCAAAAGCCTTACGCGATTCAGGAGGGAGATGTGGTTTTCAGCAGTTCCAGAGAGGGGCAGGGAAATGCAGTGATCATCGCGACTCGGTCTCCGTATTCGCACTGTGGGATTGTTTTCCAGCATGAGGGAAAGATGATGGTGCTGGAGGCGGTGCAGCCGGTGGGCGTCGTTTCTCTCAAGACTTTCATGTCGCGCAGTGAGCCGGGAACTTTCATGGCGCTCCGCTTGAAAAAGACGATTTCTCCTGAGAAATACCAAGCCGCCCGGGTTTGGGCGATGGAGCAAATCGGGAAAACTACGACGGGAGATTTCTGTGGGATGACAAGAATCTCTATTGCTCCGAGCTGGTGTGGAAAACCTATCAACGCGCCGGAGTGGAGCTGTGCAAACCACGCCGCTTCAGCGATTACCAGCTCGAACATCCCGAAGTGAAAGCCCTGATCCGGGAGCGATTTGGGAGCGAGGAGGTGATGCCGAAAAATGAAGAAATCGTCGCTCCTTCGGATTTGGCGACTTCAAAGCTACTCGAAGAAGTACCGCGGCAATCTTAATTTCCGGAAACTTAAGATGTCTTTATAAAATCCGCTTGCAAAGTCGGGAAATTGGGGTATCAAAAATCTCGATGAAAATAACTCTATTGATCACATCAGCGCTCATCACGACGCTATTTACTTCATGTAACACGATGATCGGCCTAGGCCGTGACATGCGCATCGGCGGTGAAGGTCTTGAAACCTCTGCGAACAAAGTGACCGGTGGTGGTAACTCTGGCGGAGCGGCTGATACCGGTGGCGCTCCTGTTTACTGAGGTGTATTTCCTGACTCGAAGAAAAATTCTCTCGGTTGATATCGAGAGAATTTTTGTTTGATGGAACGAGCCCCGAATCAAAAGCATCAATAACCGCGCCAGAAAGTGATCGCACAAATCAGCGTCACTACGCCGTAGCTGATGCCAGCAACCGAGAGCAGCGTCCAGCGTTTTTGATCTGCTGTCACCCAGGTGATGATGTCGCGAAAGATGTAGGGCTTTCCAACGAAAAACATCGAAATTGTGAGTAGCGCATAGGCGAAAATCGGCACCAGTAAACGTGACGAAGGATCTTTAAAAACCGCCGCCTCTAAGAGCGGAGCCGCTACCATTAAACCCAGCAGACCTAGGGCGCGCACTGCCAAGAAATCCCGCACGCTGATACAAACCAGCACCAAGGAAACAGGCACAGCCAGTTGGAGGAGTTTTTTGGCGTTATTGAATTCTCCCAAGTCCATCGCCAACGAGCTGAGTTTTCCCATGCCGCTAGGAGCGATGAGCAGCCAAAACCAAAAAAGGCCTATGCCCAACAAGATCTGGCCGAGTTGATGATTGCGGGGAAATTTTTTCAGAAAATCTTGCACCAGCTTTGGATTCGCGAGCATCAGCGCGTGGACGGCGATCAGCCAAATAGAAAGCACCAAGCCAGTGGTGAAAAGTTGTAGGAGCTTGTAA
>JAAURL010000090.1 GCA_012032235.1 Akkermansiaceae bacterium
AAACGTCTCCGACGACGTCATCGCCAAGGCCAAAGCCAAGGAAGAAGCCCTCCGCAAGTAAAGTGTGGCGGCGATCACCGGTCGCCGCTATCTCATCCATCTAACGAATACCCGCAGCCCTAGAAATGGGCTGCGGGTTTTTCGTTTTGGTCGTAGGAATGCACCATTGCCAACTCCCATCACTCCGGCTCGCCGTCAGGAAAGATATCTGTGATCGAGGATTCGATTTTTGATCCATCCAATGCTCAAGCGCGGATTTCATCGCGACGAATACTTCGGGTCGCTCACTGGCTAGATCAATTTCACCGTTAGGATCTTTTCCTAACTGAAAAAGTCCGAAATGACGCGTTCCCTGTGCGGTGGGTGTGCAGACGATTTTCCAGTAGCGGGTTCTGAGACAACGTTGTTTTGCGGCGATGAGTGGAGCGATATATTCGTCTTTGAGAACAAATTGATAGTTGTAGTCTGGATCGATGCGGTTGAGCTCATCCATCGGCGGTAGTTTCGGGCGTTTGACGCCTTTTACGCGAAACTGAATGAAGGGAAATCCTGTCTCTCCATAAAATGGACGGAAAGTGGGTTTCTCGGTTTGACGAATCCAGTTGGCAAAACTTTTCCCCTCCCAAGTGGTTGATTTTTCCTGACTGATCAAATCTGCTAGGGAAGGAATGAGGTCGATGAGACGCACCGTTTCCGGGATGACTTGTGGCGAGCTTCCCGGCACATGAACAATCAATGGGACGTGATTTCCGTGTAATCCGCCATTGAAAGTCAGTCCGTGGCCTAGGGTTACGCCCGGCTCGTAATGATCATCTCCGTGATCCGATGTGATGACGACGATGGTATTTTCTGCTAGGCCGTTTTGCTTGAGAGCTTTTAAAATTTTTCCGACACAGTCATCAAATTGACGGGTGCTGCCATCGTAAAGCGCTTTGATTTGTTGAATTTCCTTCGGTGGTAACGCTTTCCATTTGGACTCCAGATCCGTCCCGCCGATGAAGGAATCAATATCGAAGTCTACGCCATTTTTATTGCTTCCGCTATATTTCGGATCGGAAAACATACTACTATACGGCTCATTATTGCGATAAGGTAGATGATTGCAGGAGTAAAAAACGTGCCAGAAAAACGGCTTTTGCTCTCTCGCCACTTTACTGAGACGGTCTGCCACACGTTGCGTGACGACTTCTGGCGTGACGAATTGCGCGAACGCTTCGAGCTGCGGAAAAATCTGATAGCCCAACAAGTGATCAAAATACAGCGGCACGACAAAATGGGCCATCACCACAGCCTGACTCATGTAAATTTTAAAGTTATCGAATGTGGAAACTGATAGATGTTCCATGCCCTGCGGGATCACTTCGTAATATCCCGCGCACCAATCACCGATGGCCGCTGTGTCGTAGCCGCGTTGTTGCAACAAAGTCGGCAATGTTACGATCCGATTTTTTGTCGCCTCGACCGTTTCTTTATTCGGATACATTTGGCGAAGGCCATGAGTATGCGGATATTGTGATGCCATCAGCTGCACGCCAGACTCCATCGTCGAGCCAATCGCCGTGTAGCAGCGCTCAAAGCGCGTGGACTGACTCGCCAGCGAATCAATGATCGGTGAAACGCCAGCTTGCGCTAAACCATCGCGGCGTTGCGGGCTATAACCCGCGCAGCCAAGACGATCACCCCTTAGCGAGTCGGAGCCGATGATGATCACATTCAGCGGCTTTCCAGTGGTGACCGTATGATTTTTTGGCTGGCTCTTAATGTAACGAATGCCTGCCGTCAGAGCAATCATCGCAAAAGTCCCAGCCGCGAGAGTCCGCCCCAAGCGACCCTGTCGACGGATTCTCCAAAATAAGGCGTATCCAATGACCAAAATCGGCAATAGCGAAAACAAGAGAAATAAAGATATGGGCCGGATCGCATCTGGAATGATTTCCAGAACTCGATAATACCAATGCCCGAACTCCGCCTCATTTAAAAAATAAGGCCGCGTATTCACGAGCCGCATCGTGAAATAGCCATGCAAAAGTGTGGTTAAAATCAAACTACGAAGGATCACACTGCGGCGGGATTGATGCTTCGACCTCGCAGTCCAAAAATTCACAGTCGGCTGGAGAATGACGGTCGCCGCAAGCGCCAATATCACATAGGCGATAAGCATTTGCAGATTTTGCAAAATGAGAAAGCCCATGTACTCGCTCTTCGCCAGCGCACTGAATTTATTTTCCATGCCACCCGATGAATGATTGAGCCGCCACAACGCGACGGCATATTGAAAAGCCAGAAAAATAGCAGATCCGGCGAGGACGTGGAAAAATTTCGCCGCGATGGCTTGGGTGTTTGGGGCGATCGTCGTGCTCAAGGGCGTGGAGACTTTGCAGAACCGAGTCTAAGGTCAAGACGGAGAAAAAATCCAGGCTTGGCCGACGGAATCCGCCGCCACGGGAGCGTTTTCATTTGCATCGACTCAGGAGTTCTAGTCGCTCTAAATCGTCATCAGAAATCGCATGCCATCATCACCACGCATCCTCATCGTCACCGCAGCCTTCGGCGAAGGCCACAACAGCGCGGCGAGGAATCTCGCTCTGGCCCTGGATGCTGCGGGTGCAATCACCCAGGTGAGTGATCCATGCATGTTAGCAACTCCGCGGTTCACCGCCTTTGTCAATGCCCTCTACCGCCACGTGACGACGAATTTCCCGCAGATTTGGGAAAAAATTTACCACTCCACGAATCGTTGTGATTTAAGTGAAAATCACTCCCCTCCTCTGCCTAAAATTGAATCCACATTGTGCGAACTGATCGGAAAATTTCAGCCTGATGCGCTGGTTAGCACTTATCCGCTATATCCTTATTTCTTTGTCAGGTTACTGAAAAAACCAACAAAAAAATACCCGCTTTTATTGTCGTCACCGATTCCATGGAGATCAATACCACGTGGTTGCGGGCAAATTGCGGCTATTGGCTAGTCACTGATCCGGCGACTCGTGTTTCCATGATGCAGGCTGGATTGGCCGGAGATCAAATCATCGATACCGGGTTTCCCGTGAATCCAGTCTTTGCGGATTTAACGCCGCTGAGCGCCGCTGATTCTTGCGATCCCTTTCGAGTTCTTTATTTCCCAACAGGAAAACTGCCACTCATCCGTCGTCATGCGGATGCTATATTGGAGGCATCACCGAAAGTCCGAATGACGATCGTCATGGGGAGAAATGTTAGGAAACTGTACGCTCGGGCACGGGAAATCAAACTCGCTTATCCAGGCCGTGTGCGGCTCATCGGCTGGACTCGTAAAGTTCCCCAGCTACTCAACGAACATCACCTGGTTATTGGTAAAGCAGGAGGAGCCACCGTACACGAGGCGATCGCTGCCCGCTGTCCGATGCTGATTCATCATCTCGTTCCAGGCCAGGAAGAGGGAAATCTTCGTCTGTTAGAAATCATTGGTGGCGGCCACTTGGCAGATTCTCCCGGGGCACTCCGCCACAGCATGAATCAGCTCTTGGCCGACAACGCTGCCGAATGGAGAAAGATGAAAAATGCCATGGCGCGGCATGATCGCAACGCGGGAGCCATCACTGCGGCAGAGTTCATTCTTAACCAGATTCCTCCTTCATAACCCATCCATTTGATCCCTCTCCATTTGCTCCATGACATTCCTATTTGACCTTGGCCGCGTTCTCTACGATTTCGATTTTGCACCTTCCCTCGCCCGCTTATTGCCAGCTGGGATTCCCGATGCGGAAGAGCGAATCGGGAAATTATTGGAGAGAAAAGACGAGTTCGAAACCGGGAAAATCGATGTGGAAAGCTACATCACCTGGGCTCTCCAAGTATTAGGGAGCGACGCCACCCACGAAGAATTCTGCCACGCATGGCGGGAAATTTTCACCCCGAATGAGCCGATGCTAAAGATCATCCGGCAGCTCGTAAAAGACGGACATCGACTCATCGTTTTCTCTAACATCAATGGCATCCATTACCCATGGATCTTTGAAAATTTCCCTGATTTGTCGTTATTTCACGGCGCGATTCTCTCCCACGAAACAGGCTTCATCAAACCGCAACATGAAATCTATCAATACGCCATCGAGCGTTACAATCTGATTCCCGAGGAAACTCCCTACATCGACGATCTTCCTCAAAACATCGCCGCCGGACGGGAGCTGGGCTTTCCTTGCTGGCAGTATGATCTGAAAAATCATGCTGCTTTTGAAGTGTGGCTGGCTGGGATTTTGAAATAGCGCGCATTCAAACTCAGTGGTGGTGGGTGGAAGATGTTCCTAAAAGAAATCGAAAGTGACGGAAATTTCACTTTGTTCATTTTTGTTTGAACAAAAAAACTTCATCCATACAGTTCGGTCTGTGGACATTCTCCAAGATGAAAACCAACAGCAGCTCGATCCCTTGGAACTCCAAGTGGTCGAGTTTTTTGTTGATGGCGTCCGCGTCCTAGGTTTGCCACGCTCTATTGGGGAAATTTACGGGCTGCTATTCATTTCTCAAGCGCCCCTCTCCTTGGACGATCTCGTGCAACGGCTGAAAATCAGCAAAGGTTCTGCAAGCCAGGGATTGCGCATGCTCAAAGGCCTGGGAGCCGTCCGCGAGGTAGAAAATACCACTGAAAGACGAACTCATTACGAGCCAGCGGTGGAGCTGAAACGACTGGTAGGTGGATTCATCCGCGAGCAGATTCGCCCACACATGGACAGTGGAAAAACAAAACTTTCGCTCCTCGCGCAAACCATCGAAAAAATCGATGATAGCGACAGACGAAAATTCTCCGCTGATCGCGTAAAGCGGCTAGATCAATGGATGAGTCGGGGCAGAAAAGTGCTCCCCGTCCTTCAAAAACTTTTGGGGCAATGAACGAAGCGAAATCAGCTATCCCCGAATGGTTCTGCGTTCGGTGCCAACCAAAGCGCGAGCACATCGCAGCGGGAAATCTCCGCGAGCTAGAGCAAATCGAAGTCTTTTGTCCGCGCCTGCGTTACCGGAAAGCCACCCGTAGAGGAAAAATCTGGTGGGTCGAGCCAATGTTTCCCGGCTACGTTTTAGCAAAATTTAAAATCTCCGAAATGGAACGCGCTGTCACATTTTGCCACGGCGTGAGCGGTATGGTTCGCTTCGGGTCAATCGTTCCTTCCATTCCAGAATCCTTTGTCGAATCTCTAAAAACCGAAGTTCTCTCCCGCGAAGGCCCGGAATCCACCGAGGTCATCACCATCAGCCCTACCATCGAGCTAGGCGACGAAGTCACCATCGCTCACGGCCCGCTGCAAGGAATGCAAGGCACTGTCGTTTCCGTCCCATCCGCCACCGAAAGGGTGAAAATTTTGTTGGAATTCCTCGGCAAGCCACACGCCGTGGAAATGGATCTTTTTTCCTTACTACTTCCACGCCGCCCGAGCGTTTAGAAAAATCACATCAAATCTAAATCATCCTTTTTATGAAAAAACTATTCATTGCCGGACATCGCGGCATGGTCGGCGGCGCATTAGTTCGCGAAGCAAAGAAATTAGGCGGCTACCAAGTCATCACTGCCACTCGTGATCAATTAGATCTTTGTGATCAGAGCGCAGTCTTTGATTTTCTCGCCAAGGAAAAGCCCGACATCGTCATCATCGCAGCAGCAAAAGTCGGCGGAATCTATGCGAACTCGACTTATCCAGCAGATTTTATTTACGAAAATCTCACCATCGCTGCAAATCTGGTGGAAGGCAGCCGACGTGCTGACGTGCCACGCGTCCTATTTCTCGGTTCATCCTGCATTTACCCGAAGCTCGCTCCACAGCCGATGCCGGAAGATTGCTTGCTCACCAGCGACCTAGAAATCACCAACGAGGCTTACGCCATCGCGAAAATCGCCGGACTGAAACTCTGCCAACACTACCGCGCTCAACACGGACTGATGTATCACAGCGCCATGCCGACCAATCTCTATGGTCCGGGAGATAACTATCACCCAGAAAATTCTCACGTCATCCCAGCGCTGATCCGCCGCTTTCACGAAGCGAAAGAACGCGGAGACTCCTCCGTGACGATCTGGGGAACTGGCACACCGCGCCGCGAATTTCTCCATGTCGATGACCTAGCGGCGGCTTGCTTTCACCTACTTTCCCTAGATTCTCCACCGGACTGGGTCAATGTAGGCGTCGGTGATGATGTCACCATTTTCGAGCTGGCGAATTTGATTGCAAAAACCGTCGGTTTCACAGGGGAGATTCTAACAGATCTTTCCAAACCTGATGGTACACCGCGTAAACTCATGGATATTTCTAGAATTAAAACTACCGGCTGGTCACCGCAGATTTCTTTTGAAGTGGGACTAACCGCCGCTTACCAAGATTTCCTCTCCACCATCACTACTGGTGCTGCACGGCTCTGATTTCTAACACATCAAACCTAACACAACTATGAAACGCGCACTTATCACAGGCATCACCGGTCAAGACGGTTCCTATCTAGCAGAACTCCTTCTCGAAAAAGGTTACGAAGTTCACGGCATCAAACGCCGCGCCTCACTTTTCAATACTCAGCGAGTCGACCACATTTACGAGGACCCACACATTGAAAATTCCCGCTTTAAACTTCACTACGGCGACCTAACAGATTCTTCCAATCTCACTCGTATCATTAGCGAAGTCCAGCCAGACGAAGTCTACAACCTGGGCGCTCAATCTCACGTGGCGGTTTCCTTTGAATCTCCCGAATACACGGCAGATGTTGATGCGATCGGCACGCTTCGTTTGTTAGAAGCAATTCGTTTCCTCGGTCTGGAAAAGAAAACCCGCTTCTATCAAGCATCCACTTCTGAGCTTTACGGCCTCGTTCAGGAAATCCCGCAAAAAGAAACCACACCGTTTCATCCACGTTCTCCTTACGCAGTAGCGAAAATGTATGCCTACTGGATTGTGGTAAATTACCGCGAAGCCTACGGGATGTATGCTTGCAATGGAATTCTCTTCAACCACGAGTCCCCACGCCGTGGCGAAACTTTCGTGACCCGGAAAATCACCCGCGCCATCGCCAACATCGCGCAAGGACTGGAATCTTGTCTTTTCCTCGGCAACATGGATTCCCTCCGCGACTGGGGCCACGCGAAAGACTACGTCCGCATGCAATGGATGATGCTTCAGCAGGAGACCGCAGAAGATTTCGTCATCGCCACTGGCAAGCAAATCTCCGTCCGCGAATTCGTCACTCTTTCTGCCCGGGAAGCTGGCATTGAGCTGGCCTATTCTGGCGAAGGAGAAAACGAAATCGCCACCGTAACATCCGCCGATCCAGTAAAAGCACCCGCTATCAAAGTCGGCGACGTCATCGTCAAAGTCGATCCACGCTATTTCCGCCCTGCGGAAGTAGAGACGCTCCTCGGAGATCCAACCAAAGCCAAACAAAAACTCGGCTGGATTCCTGAAATCACCGTGGAAGAAATGTGCGCCGAGATGGTCGCCTACGACCTCGACATCGCTCGCCGCCACTCGCTGCTCAAAGCTCACGGCCACCATGTCGCCGTTTCTAAAGAATAAATCGCGTAGTTGAAACGTATCTCCATCATCGGTCTTCCCGTTGCCGTCACCACTTACGCTAAAGCGGTAGAGTGGATTTTAGATCGAGCGCAACGGAAAGACCGGGCTTATGCAGTAGAAGCCGCGAATACTCACGTTGCCGCACTAGCTCGATCCGATCAAAGTTTTGGCGAGTCGATGCAGCAATTTGATTTGATCTGCCCCGACGGGATGCCTCTCGTCTGGACACTCAACGCAAAGTTAAGCGCCGAGGAAAAACTAACAGACCGTGTCTATGGCCCGACGCTCATGTTAGAGACTCTTAAAGCAACTCAAGGCAAATCAGAGTTTAAGCACTTCCTATTGGGTGGAAAGCAAAGCACTCTCGATAAGCTCATCCATCATTTTGCGGAGCAATTTGCTTCCGTCCAAATCGCTGGAGTTCATTCACCACCGTTTGGCGAATGGCCCGAAAATGAGCTTGAAACAATTGTCGAAAAATCGCGAATCTGGAGCCAATCTCATCTGGGTCGGTCTCGGCTGCCCAAAACAAGAACATTGGATCGCGCAACATAAACAGATACTCCCGCCCGGAGTCTATTTCGGGATTGGAGCTGCATTTGCATTTCACGCCGGTGAAGTCAGCCAAGCGCCACGACTCATCCAGAAATTTGGCCTAGAATGGGCCTACCGCCTCGCCATGGAACCGCGCAGACTTTTCAAACGCTACTTTACTTATAATTCACTGTTCATCTACCACCTGCTCCTTGATCATATAAAGGATTGATCAAAAACAACTTCGGGGCTATTAAGAGTCGCGCTTAAAAAGAACAATTTAATATGATTGATAATCGAATCACAACGAATCCTCTGCAATGCGGCGGAAGACCTTGCATTCGAGGAATGCGCATTCGGGTGACCGACATTCTAGATCTCCTTTCGAATGGGTTGAGCATCCCCCAAATTCTGGAAGAACTTCCTGATCTGCAAGAAAGCGACATAAAAGCAGCGATTTCCTATGTTCAGAAACGCATCGACCATCCAGTGATTGCTGCATGAACCTCTGGATTGATGCGCAGCTTTCTCCTGCTCTTGCACCGTGGATCAATGATATTTTTCCCGGAATTTGTGCTACATCGCTTAACCGATTGGGCCTCAGAGACGCGGTAGACTTGGAGGTTTTTATGGCAGCTCGCAAAGAAAACACGGTCATTCTCACAAAGGATGCCGACTTCGTTGAGCTTTTAAACCAAAATGGCCCACCTCCGAAAGTCATCTGGCTGACCTGTGGAAACACCTCAAACTCGAGTCTGCAAAAACTACTTCTCGCCAAGTTACCCATCGCTTTAGAATTTTTGGCTCATCAAGAATCCCTAGTCGAAATTCGCTAATCCAATTTTTAACTCCTACCATTTTTATGAAAATCAAATCCATCTGTTGTTTAGGCGCCGGTTACGTCGGCGGGCCGACTATGTCCATGATTGCCGCCAAGTGCCCGGATATCCAAGTCACCGTCGCTGATATGAATGAAAAGCGCATTGCTGCTTGGAACTCTGACACGCTTCCAGTTTACGAACCAGGACTCGACGAAGTCGTCACCTCAGCACGCGGTAAAAATCTCCATTTCACCACTGACATTCGCTCCGCGATCGCAGGTGCCGATCTCATTTTTGTTTCTGTTGGCACGCCGACGAAATCCTACGGTATTGGAGCCGGTCGTGCTGCTGATTTGCGTTACATCGAATCAGCGGCTCGCTTGATCGCTGAGGTTTCAGAAGGAAATAAAATCATCGTCGAAAAAAGCACGATTCCGGTCAAAACCGCCGAAGCAATCAAATCCATCCTCGCTGCAAACTCCCCAAACGGCGCGACTTTCCAAGTGCTCTCTAACCCAGAGTTTCTCGCTGAAGGCACCGCCATTTCAGATCTCCAGAACCCGGATCGTATTCTCATCGGCGGAGAAACCACACCCGAAGGCAAAGCTGCCGTCCAAGCCCTAGCCGATGTTTATGCTCGCTGGATCCCCCGCGAACGAATCCTAACCACTAATCTCTGGTCCTCAGAGCTTTCCAAACTGGTCGCCAATGCCTTCCTCGCCCAGCGGATCTCATCAATCAATTCCATTTCCGCGCTCTGCGAAGCCACCGGCGCGGATGTGGATGAAGTCTCCCGCGCCATCGGCATGGACTCACGAATCGGACCAAAATTTCTGAAATCTTCTGTGGGATTTGGCGGCTCCTGTTTCCAAAAAGACATCCTCAACCTCGTCTACCTTTGCGAATCCTTCGGCCTCCCCGAAGTCTCTGAATATTGGCGCCAAGTCGTCCATATCAACGACTGGCAGAAAACCCGCTTCGTCGAGAAAATCGTCCGCACGCTTTACAACACGGTCAATGGCAAGCGCATTGGCATTCTCGGTTTCGCTTTCAAAAAAGATACGAACGACACCCGCGAATCCGCCGCGATTCAAGTCTGCCGCGACCTGCTCAATGAACGTGCCCATGTCGCTATCTACGACCCACGCGTCACCAAAGAAATGATCCACGAAGATCTCATCTACGCCGGCGTCTCCAAAGAACTCATCGAGTCAAACGTCGAAATTTGTGCAGATCCATACATCGTCGCAAACGGCGCACACGCCTTGGCGACGCTAACCGAATGGGACGAGTTCAAAACGTTAGATTTACCCCGCATCTACGATCTGATGCTAAAGCCAGCCTTCATCTTCGATGGTCGCGCCATCTTGCCTGTCGATGCTCTAAAAGCCCATGGCTTCGATGCATTTGTAATCGGCAAAGGGTTTTAAAATCCCAGCTTTACAAACCAGTCATTTCGAAGTAGTCATTTCATCATGAAAGCATCTGTGATGGATTTGCGTTATCGCACGAAAGAAGTGCTGCGTGCTCTCGAAGCCAACGAGGAAATCACACTCACTCATCGCGGCAAAGAAAAAGGACGCATCGTTCCAGCCGTTAAGGGGCGCTCTTCTCGCCAAGACATTTCCCAACACGAAGCAATCGGCATGTGGGCAAATCAAAAAGAGTCGGTTCCTGAAATGATCACGCGAATCCGCAAACCACGCTCATGCTGATCGACACCGATGTGCTGGTTTGGTGCCTGAGGGGAAATCAGAAAGCAATCAAAGCCATCAACAACCTTGAAGTTCGCTTTATTTCACAAGTCACTCGGATGGAGCTGATTCTGGGATGCCGCAACAAAGCTGAAATCACTTCTCTCAAACGCTTTCTCAGCGATGGTAATTTTCGAGTCATTCCGATCACTCCAGAAATCGGAAATCGTGCCGATCTTTACCTTGAAGAAAAAAAATTGAGCCACGGCGTTGGACTGCCTGATGCGCTCATTGCTGCAACTGCGTCGCTGTGGGGGCATCCACTTTTAACCGGCAATGCGAAACACTTCCGTTGCTTTTCCGACATCGAAGTGAAACGATTCTCTCCATGAACATTCACCCGGAATTCCACCGCTTTCTCAATCGCCAAGATAAGGAAAATCTTCTCGGCCAGCGCGGCATGGTTGTTTGGCTTTGTGGACTTTCTGGCTCAGGGAAATCAACAATCGCTAATGACTGCGGAACGAGTTCTCCATCAACAAGGGCGTTTCACGACGATTCTCGATGGCGATAATCTCCGCACTGGACTGAATGCCAACCTCAGCTTCACCGATCAAGATCGTCTCGAAAACATCCGCCGTATTTCCGAAGTCGCCAAAATCTTCGTTTCGCAAGGCATCATCACCTTCGTCTCTGCCATCACCCCACGCGGTGAGCTTCGTGATCTGGCTCGTGGCATTCTCGGCAAAGATCTCATCGAAGTTTATGTGCAAGCTAGCTATGAAGCCTGCGAAAAACGCGATGTCAAAGGTCTCTACGCGAAAGCTGCACGCGGAGAAATTGCCCACTTCACCGGCAAAGACGGCTCTTTCGAGCCACCACAAAACCCTGATCTCACGCTGGATACTGAGACAACAACCATCGAGGATGCCGCCTTTGAGCTCCTAGAGGCGATCCGCGAGAAAATCGCAATTCAGCGCTCACTCTAACCGCTGCTTTTTCCAATCCTTCGATTTGTAGCCGCACGAAAATAAACATTACTATTTTACCCAAGATAATAATTATTTCTTGACCTCCTCCAAAGCTGATCCTATCTCAGCCCGTCATCAATTCTCCCGACATTCCATTTCGCCATGCCTAATTATAATCTCAGCCACCTTGATCAGCTAGAAGCCGAAGCAATCTTCATTCTTCGCGAAACGGCAGCACAATTTGAAAATCCAGCTCTTCTTTTTTCCGGCGGAAAAGATTCCATCGTCATGGCATGGCTGGCGCGTAAAGCTTTTTGGCCAGCGAAAATGCCCTTCCCCCTAGTCCATATCGACACAGGACACAATTTTCCAGAAACCATGACCTACCGCGATGAGTTTGTAGAGCTTATCCGTGCGTCACTCGTCGTCGGCTCTGTCCAAGAATCCATCGACACAGGACGCGTCGTCGAAGAAAAAGGACC
>JAAURL010000091.1 GCA_012032235.1 Akkermansiaceae bacterium
ATGACGTGGTGATGGCGTGAATCTCCGCATCCTGGGATCCCGTGACCGTGACTCGTGATAAGTTAGAAATTAAGTCGCGGAGAATCATGGATTGTTAGAAACGAGCGCAGCTTTGATCAGCTCGGTAGGTTGTAAGTTGAGATGTGCCGCGGCGCGGGTGGCGATTTTACTGAAAATCGGCGCAGCGACGAGACCGCCTTGGGCACGGATCGAGGGGTTTTGGGAATCATCAATGACGACGACACAGACGAAAGCGGGATCTTGGATCGGCATCATTCCAGCGTATGAAGCGATTTTTTTATTCTCAAAATAGCCACCATTTGGATTGTGTTTCTGCACAGTGCCTGTCTTTCCGCCTGTGCGAAATCCTGGGACTGCCGCACGAGTGGCAGTGCCACCTGGGAGGACCACTTTTTCCAGCGCGAGGCGCATTCTCTCCGCTGCTTTCGGCTTTAAAACTTCGTGGACGACTTCCGGCTCATAGTCTTCTACCACGGTGCCATCGTTCGCGATTAGAGATCTAACAATGTGAGGTTTCCTTAGTTTGCCATCACCCGCGATGACAGAGTAGGCGCAAGCTAACTGCAAGGGAGTCACGCTGGTGGCATAGCCGAAACAGGCTCTGGAAAAGTCTGCTTCGTTCCCGGTATTTTTTGCCATACCGGCGCTTTCGCCACTTAGAAGAATTCCGGTTTTTTTACCGAATCCAAAATCGCTTAAGTAATTGTAAAAACGTTTCGATCCGAGCTGGCGACCTAAGCTGAAAGCGCCATTATTGTTAGATTTTTGTAGCACACCTTCCACGCTCAAGGAGCCTGCTGGGTGCTCGTCCGTCACCACAAATCCTCTTCCTTGGTAAAAGCCATTGTGGCAATACACCGAAGTCTGTGGCGTGACTAATCCTTCGTTCATCGCACCAGCTGCGGAGACGATTTTGATGGTGGAGCCGGGCTCATAGATCGTCTGAATCGCATAGTTAAAGCCGTTTTCTGCAATGTTCTCCTTGTGATTGAGATCAAAATGCGGGCGGCTAGCCATCGCGAGGATTTCACCCGTTTTCGGGTCCATTAGGATAACGGCTCCCTTTTCGCCATGTATTCTTTGAGCCCTAGGTCTAGTTCCTCCTCCACGATGGACTGGATGCCCATGTCGATGGTGAGCTTCACATTCAAGCCAGAACGGGGTGGTTTTAAACTGCCGGAATCTCCCGGAATGAGAAGGCCGCGGGCGTCGCGTCTGTGTTCACGTGAGCCGTCACGACCTGCGAGAAATTCTTCCATCGCAGATTCCACGCCGAACCGACCAACGACTTTGGTGTGCGTTTTCCCATCAGCGTCTTGATCTTCTATTTCACCGGTGAATCCTGTTAGGTGAGTCGCTAAATTCGGAGAGGTGTACCAACGTTTAATGGAGTTCTCAAATTCAAAGCCCTGTATCCAATAATGGTCCACGTCTTGCCGCACGCGATCAGCAACATCTTCAGGGAGATCTTTGACAACTGGGACCCATTTTCCTTTGCTGCTTTCGATGATCTCCCGGAGTTTTTCCCGGCGCATGCCCAAGGGTCTGGCGAGGATGCCGATGGCGTAAGCAAAGTGCTTTTGAACGATGACGTCGGGATTCTCCTTATACTGAGAAAGGATTTCACCACGCAAGGAGCTGATGCGGCGGTGTTGCTTGGCTGGATCGAGCGCGTTCCAACCTGGCTCCACACTGGCTTCTTGATAAGCAAGGCCGTAGCTGGCGAGTTTGGGATCGAAGAGGTGATTTTTATCCACATACATTGTGGAGACGGGAATGCTTTTTGCCAGCGGTTCTTCGCGACGATCCACGATCATACCGCGTGTGGCCGGGAGCTTTTCAACGCGATAGTAGGTGCGCTTGGAGCTTTCTTCGTAGTGCTTGCGATCGACTAACTGGATTTGGACTAATCTCCCTGAAAGCACGCTGAGCCCAGTTACCAAGACTGAGCATAGAACAATACAGCGAGTTTGAAATCCAGAATTCACGGGCTAAGGAACGGCGGAAGCGACGCTGTGACGGTTGGTAGTCGCGGCGTCAATCTCTTCTACTGCGGAAATGGGAATTGGCCGTAAGTTGGTGCCGTTTGCTTCGATTTGTTTGCGGATGACGAAGCGGTTGAGCAGTTCGTCGGAACGCATCTGGGTGGTGCGAATGTCGAGGCGACATTGCTCGACACGCTTTTCGATCGCATCGATTTCCCGGGCGATTTGGATTTGCCGATTTTTATAAAAGGCGTGTAACACACCACCGCTGGTAGCGATGACGGTGGCGAGGAGCAGAGCGATAAATACCGAAACAGGAGTGCGGTTTTCGTTACGGCGGCGGTTCATGATTTTAGGGCTAAAAGCTGCGCGACCCGTAGTTTCGCACTACGGGCTCGCGGGTTCAGGGATGTTTCTTCGGCGGTGGGGAGAATGGCTTTGCGGGCCAGTAGTTGAAATTGATAGTCGGGATTTGGCTTGGGTTCCGGCCAGCCCGGCTCGTCGAGAAATGGCGTGGATCGATGTTTTAAAAACCGTTTCACCATTCGGTCCTCCAGGCTGTGGAAGGTAATGATGAGTAATTTGCCTCCAGGTTTTAGAATGTGAGGCGCAGCAGCCAGTGCGGTGGCTAGCGATTCTAGCTCTTCATTCACCGCCATGCGGATGGCTTGGAATGTTTTGGTCGCAGGATGTGTTTTCCCGTGACGGCCGATGGCTCGTTCGATGCAGCTGGCAAGATCAAGCGTGGTTTTAAAGGGCTGGATCGAGCGTTGCTTGATGATTGCTCCCGCGATGCGGCGGGCTTTCGATTCTTCGCCGTATTCGAAAAGGATCCGCACGATGTCGGCTTCTGGCCACTGATTGACGATGTCTGCAGCGGTTCGTGGGCTGGATGGGCCCATCCGCATGTCCAGTGGACCTTCGCGCATGAAGGAGAATCCGCGGGCGGCGGAGTCTAGCTGGCGGGAGGAAACGCCTAAATCCATCAGGATGCCATCGGCTCGTGCTCCTTCCTGGATTTCTGGGATCTCTCGGAGCGCAGAAAAATTTCCCTCCCACGTGGAAAAGCGTTCGCCGAAGGGAGCCAGTCGTTTGCGGGCATGAGCCAGCGCTTCAGGATCGCGATCCACTCCCAGCACTCGTGCGCCAGTCTTTAGGAAAATTTCACTGTGTCCGCCACCGCCGAGGGTGCCGTCGATGATGAATTTTCCTTCTCCCGCAGCCATCCACTCTGCTGTTTCCGCAGGGAAAACGGGTAGATGGTAGTCGCCGGGAGCGATTTCTGAAAAGCTCACGGGAGCTTGCGCTGACAACCAGCCAGGAGCAGCACAAGCATCCGTTTGATCGACAAAACGCGAAACCGTCCCGGGTGTTGCGCCTTGTCGTGAAAGAAAATTTTGCGATGGGCGCGCAGACAACCAGCGAGAAGCTGCGCGAACCATCGATTCAAAAAACGCGCAAAATCTCTGTCCCGAGAGATGTTGTGCATTTTACTGGGAAAGCTAACAGAAGTCGCATCGACAACCAGCCAGGAGCGATGCGAGCTTCCGTTCGTAACGACAGATCGGCGTGCCGTCCCGGGCGTGCCGATCCGTCTGGAAAATGAAATCCCGCTCTTACGCTTTCGGCGCGGCCTGCCCGCTCCGCAGAACTGCGGAGTGCTGGCAATGCCAATGCGGGCTGGGGGAATATCATAGTGAGATGAGAAATTAAAGAATTCCAAGATCGTCTTCCTCGTCTGGTGTTTGCTCGATTTCGAGTGCGCGGCTGAAGCTTTCGCTATTCCAAACTTCGAAATGCATCCCGCGTCCGGCCAGAATCACTTCAGAGTCTGCGGCGATCCCGGCTTTTTCACTGAGATCTTTGGGAATCAGGAGCTTGCCTTGATCATTCACGCTGGCCTCGCGGCAAAGCATCGAAAGAGAGCCCAGTTTCGCCATTTTCTTAGCAGGAGTCAGATCGCTTTCTTTTACGATTCGCACCCGCTCATCGAAGGCGTCTTGAGTGAGCACCTTGATCATCGGCATTTGATGAGTTTGGGAAAACAGCAAAAAAAGAACCGAGCTCGATTCCGGGCGCCAAGCTGTAGGAATGGAAACCCGGAATTTCGGGTCCATCTTGTAGGGAGAAAATCCCTTGTAGCGTTGGTCGTCGGTAATGCTCACAGCTCAAGCTGACCATTGAGTCAGTGCACTTAAATGCACTGAAGTTCACTGGGGTGCAAGCGGAAAGTTCTAGGTTTTTCTTTCTGTCTTTTAGAATTTTAAAAATCAATGACTTGTGTCTAAATTTGAATGAGCTGGAAAAGTGTCTGCTTTGGCTTTGTGGAATGATAAATGGCTAGAAAAGACGTTATTTTGGAAATTTTTTAGGGTGTGGTGTACTTGAGATTTGTTTTTTGGTAACTGTTCAGGACCGCTGAGATGTCACATCGAGACAAAAGAGGATCATGATTCCGCCCCGTCTTCAGCCACAACGTGGCGAAATGAGATAGCCCAGGGCAGAGCGAAGCGGCAGCCCTGGGATTGGAAGTCCAAAATTTTCCCGAGCCCTGTAAGGGCGGAATGAGGTTTTTGAGGATCATTTCTGGGGTCATCGTTTGATTTCGCCCCGGTGGGGCTTGAGAGTTTTATGATGTGATTTTCCCAGAGCTGCCTTGCACTTGCCCTGGGCTATCTCATTTCGCCTCGTTGAGGCTGAAGATCAGTGCTGAATTGTTACGTTTTTTGAAGGTTGAGGCATATCCCTAAGAAAGTGGAGGTAGATGCATTTCCAGCCTGCGGGATGAGCAATGCTCAAAGGCGGCGTGATCCTGTTTGATTCATCGCAATCTGGCAATGATGGATCAGCCTGAAACACGAATAAATTTGGGAGAAAATTTCACGCTCTATGCTGTCGCGACTGTTCAGGTCCCTGATTCTGGAAACTTCGTTTCCGATGCTGAATATTTACCCGCTCGTTCGCAAAACCTTGATTTGTTGAGGAAATTTCAACCAAAGTGCGGCATGAGTCATTCCGAAATTCAGCACCGTGCAGATTTCTCGGAAATTCGCTATGCGCAGTGTTGGGAAGATTCTCAATTACTAACCGCCTGTTTGAAGCCAGCCGGGAGAGATTGTCTCAGTATCGGTTCAGCGGGAGATAATAGTTTCGCCTTATTGGCAGCGGGAGCGGCCTCCGTCACTGCGGTGGAAATGAACGCGGCTCAGATCGCCTGTATCGAGCTACGTCGTGCAGCCTACCTGACGCTCGATCATTCGCAATTTCTCGAGCTTTTAGGCTCCCGCTCATCGATAAGACGGGGAGATTGGTATCGTGCTTGTCGGGAGAAATTATCAGGTGAAGTCAGGAGTTTCTGGGATGCCAGATCGGGAGCGATCGCAGATGGAATCGGTTCCGCAGGGAAATTTGAGCGTTATTTCGCGACCTTTCGGAACTATGTTCTCCCTTTAGCGCATTCAAAGAAAGAGGTGCAATCGCTGCTCACCGGGAAATCCCTCGCAGAGCGGGAGCGGTTTTATCAGACGATTTGGGACAACCGACGTTGGCGCTGGATTTTCCAAATTTTTTTCTCCCGAACGGTGATGGGAGCCCTAGGCCGGGACCCTGAATTTTTTAAATATGTAGAAGGCTCCGTCGCGGATCGCATTCTGGCCAGAACACGCCATGCTCTTGTGAAGATCGATCCTGCCGAAAATCCTTATCTACACTGGATTCTAACAGGAGCTCATGGGGAAGTTTTACCCGAAGCGCTGAAGGAGAAAAACTTCGATCTCGTCCGCCATGCGTTGTTAGAAAATCGTTTCCGGGTGGTTGAAGCTTCATTGGAAGGATTGCTCGCGCAGGAGCCTGAGTGCATTTATGGAGCCTTCAATCTCAGTGATATTTTTGAATACATGAGCGAGGAAAATTCTAGCAATTTGTTAGGAAAAATCATTTCCGCGTCGCAGCCGGGAGCGCGCTTAGCCTATTGGAATATGCTAGCTCCGCGAGCGCGGCCTGAATCCCTAGCTGATCGCTTGATCTCTTGCAATGACGAGGCTGAATCGTTGTTCGAGCAAGACAGAGCATTTTTCTACAATCGATTCATCGTGGAGGAGGTCAGCGGATGATCGTAAATCCAAAAGTTCGGCAGAGGCTCCGTAAGAAAATCACCGCCAAGGTGCTAATCATTCAATCAGCTCGTTTGATAGAAATACGATGAATGGGCAAGAGTGGCTTGGAGTTGTTGGAGTTTTAGCAGGGCTGCTCTGTGGTTTGCCTTTGATTCAGATCTTTTCAAAGCGTTTTGGAGCCTCGCCAGAAGTTTCTAGAAAAATGATCCATGTCGCGATGGGATTGGCGTGCTCTGCATTTCCATGGATATTTGATCGGGCGTTTCCCGTTTGGGTTCTAACGGCAATTGCGATATTGCCTCTCGGCTTGATCCGGCTTTTTCCTGCACTGAGAAATGGCGTTGGCTCGGTGCTGCACGGCATCAAGCGTCCATCGTATGGTGAAGTTCTATTTGCTCCCGCCGTGGCGATGGTGTTCTGGCTGGCTCGCGGTGATGTTTTTCTTTACGTCATCCCGATTCTGATCCTTACCATCGCAGATGCTGCGGGAGCATTGGTCGGCACACATTGGGGACAGCGGCGCTATGGTTCTGGGGAAGGATTTAAAACCGTCGAAGGTTCGCTGATTTTTTGCATCGCCGCATTTCTCTGTAGCTTCGTGCCTTTGTTAGTCGGTGGGCAAGTGGACATGGCACATGCGTTGTGGATTGCTCTGATCCTAGCCATTCTCGCGATGATGGCGGAGGGGATTTCGGATCGGGGATTTGATAATATCGTAATTCCTGTCGGCTGTTTTTTGATTTTGGAAAGGCTAATGATGTTAGAAATTCCATCGCTGATGGGGCGCTTTGTGGTGTTGTTGATTTTGTTAGTTTTGGTCTTCACAGGTTCGCGTTGGTCCACGTTGAATGGTGGGGCTTTGTTAGGGAGCGTTTTGTTAGGTTATGGCTGCGCGGTGATCGCGGATTGGCGTTTTGCGCTACCTCCCGCAGCGGTGTTTGTTTGTCATGTCGTCACCACACGGAAGCACCAGCTCACAAGGAAATTTGATCATCGGTTAGATGCTGTTTTGTCTCTTACGATTGGATGCATGCCGTGGGTGATCGCGGCGGAATCTGGTGCTGTTTCTTTCTCCATGGCACTGGCGGGAGTTTCCTTTGCGATGGGTGCCCAGCTCGCGATGTTAGACACGGCGACTCGTGCCTGTTTGTCAGGATTTTTCCACACTCCTCTGCGCTCTGCATTGAAAGGCTGCCTGGTAGCTTCTTTGCCGGGCTTGATTGGGTTGTGGGAAAATTCTGTTCATTTGATTCTCCCTATCATGGCGGCCATTACTGGTATGTGGCTTTCAGCTTTGCTTTTTGAGAAAATTCGCGCAGCCTATCGTGGCCATGTGACGGGACTTTGGATCATAGAAGGTTGTCTCGCGCTAGCGATGTCCACTCCTGCGTTCCTCCTTCGCATATGAAACAGGCTCAACTCCACTTCTTTGAAAATGAATCCTTTCCAGAAATTCCGATGTCGGAAGATTTGGTAGCTCCTGAAACGCTCGCTTCTGCGGAGGAGAATTCCGATGCACGGATTTTCCTAACAAATGAAAACGGGAGCGCCGTGGCTCATGCGGCTCTGTGGTGGAAGGAAACCCCAGCTCTCGACGGAAAAAAATCGGAACCATCGGCGGCTTCGCGGCAAGTGATTACGAATCAGCGAAAAAATTACTCGACGGCGCGGTGAACTATCTGCGCCAAGCGGGCTGTGACGTGGCAGTCGGGCCGATGAATGGGAATACCTGGCGGAAACATCGGTATGTGATCGGGAGTGATGGCCGTGGCGATTTTTTGTTAGAGCCGCGCAATCCCGTGGAGCTCCCGATTTGGTGGGAGCGCGCAGGATTTTCGCCTCTGTCCCGCTACTCTTCATCCGTGATGGAATTGGATGAAATCGTGGAAGTTTCCTCAGCACTTGAGAAACGGTTAGAGCGTTCGGGAGTGATTGTTAGGAATTTAAGTCTTTCACACTATGAGAATGAGCTCAGGGAGATTCATGCGATCAGTTTGAAAAGTTTTGCTCACAATTTTCTCTATACTCCACTGGATGAAAATAGCTTTTTAAATGCCTATCAAAAAGTCCGTGATCGAGTGGATGCTGATTTCGTGAAAATTGCTGAGCGCGATGGCGTCGTCTGCGGTTTCGTCTTCGGTATTCCAGATTTTGAAGCAACCGCACGCGGTGAAAAGCCCGCCATGATTGTGAAAACTTTAGCGGTGGATCCAGCGGCACGCTGCGCGGGATTAGGCAGTTTGTTAGTCGAGAAATTACATCGATCTGCTCGCGAAAAAGGCTATGTAGAGGCGATCCATGCTCTGCAACACGAGACGAATCAATCGCTGAAAATCACCGGACGCCATTATGGTAAAGTCTTCCGCCGCTATGTGTTATTTTCGAAATCGCTATGAACCTCGTTTCCCTCCTAGTCGATCGCGCGGCGCTGCACCCAGAACGGATTGCGCTGATCGATTCACATCATGGGAAAGACCGGGTCCTTAAAAAATCTCCTTGAGCAGTGCTCCATCCAATTCTACTTCGTTAATTGTATGATTAATATATCTCCCCCCATTATTATTTCCTTCGGTCTCTTGCTCATCGCTTCACCCGTTAGTCCTGCGGTGCAGGGTGGCTATTTCGGAAATGGAGTTGTGAAGGGATCTGGCCCTGCGAAGCTTTTCTATAACTCGATCCGATTCAATGTGAAGAGAAACGGGAAAGTCACCGGATCTGCCGTTTCGTTTAGCACAGGTATTTCTCCCGTGAAAAAATTGAGACTTCGGGGAGAAATTTCTAACATTCAAAGGCGGGGAGCAAATCGAAGTGCTAAATTCACCGCAAAGCTCTCCGACGGCGCGACTTTATCTGGGAAAGTATTTTTGAACGGCGGTGTAAAATCTGCACGGGGCAAAATACGCCGGGCGGGAGCACGTGGGAATTTCTACGGCGATGGCGCTGGTGGATCGATTGTTTACGAAGATAACGGCGATATTGCCGTGATGAATTTGCGGACAGGAAATACCCGGAAATTTCCTGCGCTGCCATTTACAGAAGGAGGCGCAAGCGTTTCGAGAGACGGCACGATCGCTCATCTCCGAGAGCTAACAAGAAACCCAGAAGGCGTGCTCGTCAGATTTAACAAACTGGACGGGACATTTATCCGCGAATTTGTTTGGGAGGAGCCACTTTCGTTTGTGAGAGATGGCGCGCGGATTTCTCCCGACGGGAAATTCGTAGCGTTTTGCTTGAGAGTTCCTGATGATCGCGGCGGGAACCGGATCTATGTTTTCGAGACCGCTCCTCCGTATCGCTCGGTTTTTTGGGAGGCCTATTGTTCGCCGGGATGGACTACGGATAACCGATTGATCGCAGTCGCAGATGGCAACAAACAAATCAATAGAACGGGAGGCCCGATCAATATCAATAACCCAGGCGCAAACATCCTCAGTCAAGTAGCCTTTTTGAATTTGCCCGGCTTAGAGCCAGAGGCTCCAGAAGGCGCTCCCGATGGATCGAGCATCTTATTTTCAGACAAATCCGGCGTCGCAAAAACCTTCTCAATGAATGTGAACACGGGTGCCGTCACACAAATCCTAACAGAATCGACGGGCCAATTTCACCCGATTGTCGGCGGGAATAGTCTTTTCTTTGTCCAAGCCTGCTGCACCGGGATTGCCTTCTCATCACAGATTCATCACGTGCCTTTGAATCTTACGCGAGCAGCTCCGATGACAATCGGCGGTTATTTCCTCGAAGATGCCGCAGGTGATAATTTGATAGTTGGAGCAGACCGCTACGGCTACACGCCCGCTTCCCAGTAAAATAGACACTGATTTTACGCATATTGTTTTTGCAAAAAAAGACGCTGTAGCTGGAGCGGATTTAAGCTATTCCTGCGTAAGCCTAACGGAAAAAAATTATCGGGCGTGTGGGCTAGATGCACGCTTGGAATCTCCTAAATTTGCTGATGAATCTAGTTTCCCTGTTAATCAAGCGTGCGGCGCTGCACCCAGAGCGGATCGCGTTGGTTGATTCGCATGACGGAAAAGACCGGGAGATTTCTTATCGTGAGCTGGCAGAGAAAGTCAGCGCGGGCGCTGGTTTGTTAGGGAAAATAGGTGTGAAACGTGGGCAGACGGTGCTGGTGTTTCAGCCTGTTTCGATTGAGTTATATGTTTTCCTTTTGGCGTGTTTTCATTCCGGGATTCAAGTGATGTTGGCGGATCCTTCGGCGGGTAGGAAATTTCTATCAGGCTGTTGCCAGCGGTTGATGCCGGATGCGTTTTTTGGATCGTGGAAGGCGCAATGCCTACGCCTAACTATTTCAGAAATGCGCCGGATCAAAACCACGATTTGTTCCAACGGCTGGTTTCCGGGAGCGAAGTCATGGCGGGGAGATTCTGCAAGATCCTCCCTCGTGGAAGTTGGCGATGATGAGCCTGCGCTGGTGACCTTTACCAGTGGCAGCACGGGAGCGCCGAAAGCGGCTGTTAGAACTCATGGATTTCTTTTGGCACAACACCGGGTGCTGGCGAGATCGTTGGATTTTGAAGAGGGGGAAGTGGACTTGATTACGCTCCCGGTTTTCGTTTTGGCGAATTTGGCTTCCGGCCTCACCAGCGTTTTAGCAGCGACAAATCTCGGGAAACCGGGAGCGCCAGATGTGGGAGCGATCACGGCGCAGTGTGAGAAATTCCGCGTGACTCGCTGCGCGGCATCGCCAGCATTTTTTGAAGGATTTCTCCGGGCGAAACGGGAGCTGCCGCAGTTTCAAAAAATTTTCACCGGAGGCGCTCCCGTTTTTCCCGATTTATTGCGCAGGCTCCAAGCCGCATTGCCGGGAGCGTTTGTCGATTCCGTTTACGGCTCCACGGAGGCTGAGCCGATTTCCCATTTTCCCGCTGCGGATGCGGATGAGGAAACCGCAGCAATGACGCGGCGGGGCGGGGGACTTTGCTCTGGTGCTCCCGTTCCTGAGGTGGAGCTGCGGATCATCGCGGATCGATGGGGAGCGCCATTGGGACCGATGAGTGAGTTGGAATTGGGAGATCTAACAGCTCCTGATGGCCAGGCGGGAGAAATCATCGTCACTGGGAATCATGTCTTACGCGGCTACTTGGGAGGAGCGGGAGATCAGGAGACGAAAATCCATGTCGCAGGCCGCGTCTGGCATCGGACGGGAGACGCAGGTTGGCTGGATTCGGGAGGCCGCGTGTGGCTGCTGGGGCGTTGCGCGGAAAGGCTCCCGGCATTTCCTGCGGCGGATCATCTCCCGGGAGATGCGTTGCGCTATCCCTTTGCCATCGAATGCGCACTGCGGGAAATTTTCCCAGAAATCCGCATGGCGGCGCTGGATTGGGAAAACAAACGCACCTTAGTCATCGGGAGAAAATGCGCGGGAGAAGAAGCCGCAGAGATCGGCTCCCACGCAAAAGAGCTAGGCATGGAGCAGATCATCTTCCTCGATGCGATTCCTTTAGATCGCCGTCACCAGGCAAAGGTGGATTACCCAGCATTGAGGGAGATTTTGAAAATCGGCGACCGGTGATCGCCGCTACATTCCTTTGACGCTGGGGCGGTTTCGGTTTATTTCCCAATCCTTTCCCATGAAGGAGCAAATCGAAGCTATCCAAACTGACGCGCTTGCGCAAATTTCCGCCGCCACTGACGAGCGCTCGCTCGACGATGCACGCGTCGCCGTCCTAGGCAAAAAAGGCACGCTAACCCTAGCCGCAGCAGGAATCAAAGACGTGCCAAAAGAGGACAAAGCCGCTGTCGGCCAGTTGTTGAATGCGGCCCGCAGCGAAATCACCGCGGCCCTAGAGACGAAACAAGTCGCGCTGCAAGAGATCACCGACCGCGCGGCATTGGAGGGGATCGATGTGACATTACCTGCCCGGCAATTTCCCGTCGGCTCCC
>JAAURL010000092.1 GCA_012032235.1 Akkermansiaceae bacterium
TTTTTCAAAGCGGAATTCTTTGGGTAATCTGACTGCTTGATCACGACCATTCATGAAAAGTTTCGCTTTATTCATCTTATGAGTCTATGTGATCGGTAGATACGAATCAACGATTTTGTTGCGGCTGATTTCTCAAGCCAAGTTCTTTTCATCACGCTTGCCGGGCCCCTGTTCTGCTCGTTACAAAAAGGCGTGCCTGCAAAAACATCGTTTATTTCGACTTGGAAACCCAGCGTAGCTTTGGTGATGTGGGCGCTTTCTCACATTCCAGTTCTTCCCCTGCTAAGACTTTAGCTTTGTCCAAGTCTGTTGTTGCTTGACCGGCCCTCACGATCCCTCCAGTGTGCCGCCCCGCCTGCTGCCACAAGGGTAGCGGCATGACCCAAACGAACTTAAATTACCCGATCTGCCATGGCTGCGAAGATCTATACCACCAAGGACGCTCCAATCGCCCCTCTTAAAAAGAAAACCCTTGCCGTGATTGGCTTTGGCTCACAAGGCCACGCCCACGCGCTCAACCTGAAAGACAGCGGCCTGAAGGTCATCATCGGCCTTTATCCAAAGTCGAAATCCCGCGAAGTCGCCAAGAAGCTTGGCTTCGAAGTCATGGACACCGCAGAAGCTGTAAAAGCAGCTGACGTCATCATGGTCGCCACTCCAGATACCGTTATCCCAGCGGTCTACAACAAGGACATCGCACCACACCTCAAGAAAGGCAAAACGCTACTTTTTTCCCATGGTTTCGCGGTTCACTTTAAGACCATTACAGTTCCTAGCGACGTGGATGTGATCCTTGTCGCGCCAAAAGGACCTGGCCACACTGTCCGCTCCCAATTTTTAGCTGGCAAAGGTGTTCCCGGTCTCATCGCCATCCATCAAGACGTTTCCGGCAAAGCTCAGCAAACTGCGCTCGCTTGGGCAGGTGGTGTCGGCTGCGCCCGTGCCGGTGTTTTCGAAACAAATTTCCGCGAAGAAACGGTGACCGATCTTTTCGGGGAGCAAGTCGTCCTTTGCGGCGGTGCAACTGCACTCGTTAAGGCTGGCTTCGAAGTCCTCGTCGATGCAGGCTATCAACCAGAAATGGCCTACTTCGAGTGCCTCCATGAACTCAAGCTGATCGTCGACCTCATGAACGAGCAAGGCATCGCCGGGATGCGTTTCTCCATCTCTGAAACTGCCGAATATGGCGACGTCACTGTCGGACCAAAAATCATCGATGCTTCTGTTAAGAAGCGTATGGTCGCCCAGCTCAAAGCGATCGAAAGCGGCAAGTTCGCCAAAGAGTGGACCGCTGAATTCGCAGGCGGTAACAAAAACTTCAACGCCATCCGCAAGTCCGAAGCGGCTCACCCGATCGAAAAAGTCGGCGAGAAACTCCGCTCCACCATGAGCTGGATCAAGCAAAGCAAAATCAAAAAAGGTGCAAGCCAAGCCAGCTTCACTTCCTCCTCGAAGTAAGAGCTACTAGCCAATTCCTCCAAAGCCCGTCTTCTGCAAAGGAGACGGGCTTTGATGTTTCATTATCCCAGTGACTCATCCTGAAAGCCGTGCTATCTCGTCTTCATGAGCTTTCCGAATTATCAATTGATCTTGTCTAACATTTTAGAGAACTTCGGATGTCAAACGGGAACGATTCACCAAACAACCGAAGATGGAATTCATCTCTCGCTGATTTGCCAAATCGGCGTGCCAGATTTCTTATTCGATCAAATTTCTCTCATTCCATTTGGCAAAGGCATCGCGGGAGCTGCTGCGGTGCGAAAAGAGGCCGTGGAGCTTTGCAATTTACAGCAGGACCTCGGCGGTATTGCCAAACCCGATGCGCAAAAAACCGGTGTTGCAGGATCAATCGCCGTGCCGATATTTTCTATCAAATCTGATCAAGTCATCGGCACGCTCGGCATCGGGAAATTTGTGCCTTACGATTTCACGAATGACGAAAAAGAGAGACTGGCAGATTTCGCGGAAGAAATCGCCAGGCATTTTCAGCTGTGATGATTGACCAGCCGAAAGGCACCGCTAATCTCGCGCTATGCAAACGGTGGAATCTGCTACGGAAATTCTCGATACGATGCTAGGGCATCTCGGGTTCGCGGCGAAGATTGATCCGCACGAAACACCAGACGGCCCATGCCTGCAAATTAGTTCCAGCGAAACCCGCGGGCTCATCGGCAAAGAAGGTGAGCGGCTCGACGATCTCCAATACTTGGTCAACCGCATCTTACGCCGTCGTGATCCGAAGGCACCGCGTGTCAAAGTAGACTGCGAACATTTCCGTGAGATCCAGGAAGATAAAATGAGGGACGAGTTACGGGTGATTGCAGGGCGCGTGAAATTAACCGGGAATCCATTTCAAATGCGGCCACTCAACGCGTATTATCGCCGGATGATTTATAATATTCTCGCCGATGACGCAGAGATCAGCTGCCATTCGCCAGAGGGTGACGATCGACTCAAGCGCATCACCATTTCCAGCAAAATTCCTCCTACCTCTGACTCATGAAAAAATTCCTCTTCGACTGTGGAACCCGCGATACCACTGCGTCGTTCGCATTCCTTTTTTGCGTGTTTCGATCGGACTCATGATGCTCATCGGTCATGGTTTGCCGAAGCTGCAAGGGTTTTCAAAAATGAAGGACGGCTTTCCGGTTCCCAGTCTCCCGCCGCTCAATTTCATGTCCCCGCCGATTAGCTTGGTGGCCTGCATCGGTGGTGAGCTGGTGGCATCGGCTTTGCTCATCTTAGGTTTTATGACACGGCCAGCAGCTTTTATCTTTTGTTTCACGATGGTGATCGCTGCGTTTGAAATCCACGCAGGAGATCCTTGGTTTTCCAAAGGAGGCGCCTCCAAAGAACTCGCGTTGTTATATCTGATTCCCGGCGTTGCCATTTTGTTAGCGGGAGCAGGCAGCTATTCGTTCGATGCTGTTATTTATAAAGGAGAGAAACGCCGCGGCTGGTAAATCCCATGGAAACGCATCGCCTAATTCTCCCGGGAGATCTGAATCAATTCGGATTTCTCTTTGGCGGGCGGCTGTTGGCGTGGATCGATGAGGCATCATGGATCGCCGCGAGTCTCGATTTTCCACATTGTCAATTCGTGACCATTGCCATGGACAAGGTGGAATTCCACCATTCAGTTAGGGATGGCACGATTCTAAAAATTCGCTGCGAGCTAGAACGCGAAGGAAACACGAGCGTCACTTACGCAGTGAGCGTGATGGATGAAAAAATCGGTGGCGCACCGATTTTTCAACCCGAGTCACCTTTGTCAGTGTGGATGATTCCGGTAAAAAGCGGAGCATCCGTGGTTAAAAAAACAGAACCATGTCGGATCAAGTTTTGATAGAAACCGTCGATATTGTCTTACCCTTGGAAAAATCTGAGGACGACGACTCAAGACGTATCGCCGCCGCGAAAAAGTTAGGGATTCCAGTCAAAAGAATTGGCGGAATCAAACTGCGTAAGCACTCGATCGATGCCCGACAACGCGCGGTGAAAGTCCAGCTGCGGTTAGAAGTTTCTCTGGATCGCGCTTTACCACCGGATGAAACACCACGCTGGTTCGCGCCAGCACTTTCCCCAAGTGCCAAGCCCGTCATCATCGTCGGCTGTGGACCAGCCGGGCTCTTCGCGGCGCTGAGATGTTTGGAAAACGGGCTCAAACCCATCCTGTTAGAACGCGGTAAGGATGCCAGTGCCCGTCGCTTTGACTTGGCGCCAATTCTCCGCGAAGGTCGCGTGATCGAAGAGTCGAACTACTGCTTTGGCGAAGGCGGAGCAGGTACTTTTTCGGACGGGAAACTCTACACCCGTGCAACTAAACGTGGGCCTGTTGCAAAAGTCTACGAAGTGCTAGTTGCTCACGGCGCACCCGAAGTCATCCTAACAGATGCGCATCCACACATCGGCTCCAATCTTTTGCCCAACGTGGTTAAAGCGATTCGCGCTTCGATTATCGCAGCGGGTGGGGAAGTTCGCTTCCAGACAAAAGTCGTCGATTTCCTGATTCCGGAAATCATATCCGTGGCGTCGCGACGGCAGCGGGAGATGAAGTGTTAGCAGACTCCGTCATCCTAGCAACGGGTCACTCAGCTCGTGATATTTATCGATTACTCGCAGCAAAGAAAATTTTGTTAGAGGCAAAGCCATTTGCAGTCGGCTTCCGCATCGAGCATCCACAGCCCTTCATCGACCAGACGCAATACCACCTAGAAAAAGATCAGGAGCGGCCACGACTTCTCCCTGCCGCGCGCTATCGCCTCGCGACAAAAATCCGGGGCCGCGGAGTGCATTCTTTCTGCATGTGCCCTGGCGGCTGGATCGTCCCGGCATCCACGGAAAATGACGAGGTCGTTGTCAATGGCATGAGCCTTTCCCGTCGCGATTCACCTTTTGCGAATTCCGGCATGGTCGCCACCGTGGAGCCAGAAGACGTGCAGCCATTTGTTAGGGAGCACGGCATCCTCGCAGGTTTGGTCTTCCAGAAAAATTTGGAAATTACTGCGAAGCAAGCGGGAGGCGGCGGCCAAGTCGCTCCCGGCCAGCGTGTCACGGATTTCCTTGCAGGGAAAATTTCTAACAGCCTCCCGGAAACCAGTTATTTTCCCGGCATCAACTCCGCACCGCTAAACGATCTGCTACCGCAATGGATCACCAGCCGGATGCGTGATGGCTTGAAATTATTCGGCCGCCAAATGCATGGCTACATTTCCGAGCAGGCATTGCTGTTAGGTTTCGAAACACGCACCAGCTCACCTGTTAGAATCCCGCGACTCGATGACACATTGGAGCATCCAGAAATCCATGGACTCTTTCCCTGTGGTGAAGGAGCTGGCTATGCAGGTGGCATCGTCAGCGCAGCCATGGACGGTTTGCGTATTGCTGATGCTGCCTGCGCAGTGAGATCTTAATGGCGGCGCGAATTTCTTCACGCTGTTCAGGACTTTGTAAGGCTCGGGCGATGTATCTACTATTTTAGTAGTAGAATTCGATGAATCGCAGTTTACAGCCGCCTATGTGAATCGGAAACGCTAAAAACCTAATCCCGCGCTAGATAAGCCCTCGAACCTAACACATATTTCTTTGCCCAATCTTTCACTTTCGCTTGTTCATCCAGCGATAAGGTACGAACGACTTTTCCCGGGGAACCTAGCACCAATGAACCGGGAGGAATGATCGTCCCGCCAGTGATCAATGCTCCTGCCCCGATGATCGATCTTTCCCCGATCACTGCGCCATCCAGCACGATCGCTCCCATACCAATGAGCACCTCATCTTTCACCGTGCAGGCATGAAGAATCGCCGAATGCCCGACAGTCACCAGTTCGCCAACATAGCAACCGTAGTCATCCGCTAAATGGATCACCACATTATCCTGCACATTGGATCGAGGGCCGATGACGATTTCGTTAATATCACCACGCAAAGTCGCATGATACCAGATGCTCGTTTCCTCGTGCAATGTCACACGCCCGATGACATCCGCACTCGCAGCGATGAATGCGCTTTCATGAATCGTCGGGGAAAATCCAGCAATTGTCTCAATGGCCATTCCTGAAGCTAGTGAGCCATTTCACACACCGCAAGCCATCTGCTGTGGTTCAAAGGCTCAGCGATTCCAGTTAGGGATTTTGAACTTGTGGATTTCTAGTAATAGCGAGCAGGGCGGCGTTCGTATTGCCCTTGATCTTGAGCATTTCCATAAAG
Organism: Akkermansiaceae bacterium; assembly: GCA_012032235.1. Taxonomy (GTDB): domain Bacteria; phylum Verrucomicrobiota; class Verrucomicrobiia; order Verrucomicrobiales; family Akkermansiaceae; genus Luteolibacter. Next base: position 5,710 of record JAAURL010000092.1, read on the forward strand.
CGCACCAGCTGTCCCGCCAGCCAAGGCGCCGATACCAGCACCTTCCAATGCGCGCCCAGATTGGTGACCGATGATGCCACCAGCCAGAGCACCTACAAGTCCACCAGTCGCGGCGCAGCGCTGAGTATTTGGGCCAGCTGGAACAGCACAGCTCGATAGAGTCACTGCCACGATGGCACTAATGGGGATGATAAATGTCGATTTCATAAGTATAGATTTCGTTAAAATTTAAGTCGTTTCAATCACCTGCAACTCGAATGACGGCCACTACGTATCTTGTATTCATTCAGATTTTCGAATACGGCGCTTCATTTCGTTTTTGAATTCGGCTAGGATCAAAGCGATGAAGCTTGAAGTCTCGACGCCTGCTCTGCTGTTCCCTGCGATTAGCTTGTTGTTCTTATCGTATACAAATCGATTTCTGCACCTCTCAGCTCTCATTCGTAGCTTGCACACTGCTTGGTTAGAAAAAGGAGATTTAACGCTAGCTGCCCAGATCGAAAATCTTAGGCGACGCCTGACTTTGATCCGGACCATGCAACTATTTGGCGCAATCAGTCTTTTTCTCTGCGTCATCGCGATGTTGTGTATCGTCGGTGCCTATCAACTACTAGCAGTCGGTTCTTTTATGGCCGCGTTGATTTTGATGGGACTCTCCTTAGGTTGTTTGATCTACGAAGTTTGGATTTCTGGCGGTGCTTTACGGATTCTGTTAAATGCTGTGTCGGAAAAAGAGACGAAATCATCAAAAACTTAACCAATTAACCATCAGACATTTGCATCACCATCAAAGTGTCCGAGGAAATTAATTTCGGCGATTATTAAAATTTCTCTTGCAGCATGAGCTCACCTGGAGTAACACTGCCTCGTCGCAAGACAAGGCTGTCCGACTGAGATGCCTCCCGGGTTAATGGGTTTTTCCTAGGTGGATGATCAGCCGGGCAGCTTTTTTATTTTTTTCGAGTAGGTGCAAATTGAGCGAATCAAAAACTCAGCGGAACTCGTATCATTTGTGGCGGGAACACTTTAAAAGTTTGTAACTGCTCAGCACCAAATCTGCGTCAATGCAATCGCCTGGGGAAGCGAGTAATAACGAGAGCAACCCAAGGTTCAGATTTGCTAACAATTTTGGAGCCTTGGAAAGGCGAGATACCACGAGGCATGAAATGTCATAATTTTCCATTTTAGCTCTTCAGACTACAGGTTCTTTTGTTTTCTCAAACCCAGGGCTGCACTCGCTTCAGACGTAACTCATTCATTATCATGAATTAAATTCTTTTTAAAGCGGTTCCTTGGAATTTTTTAAAAAATATTGAAGTTTTTACTTGCAGGAGCGAGCGATCTGTATCAAATTTTCCTTGTCGCAAGACAAGGCGGTCCGACTGAGATGCCTCCCGGGTTAATGGGTTTTTCCTTGGTGGATGATCAGTCGGACCGCTTCTTTTTTACCCTTGGGGTTTTACTTTTGGGTTTTGATGAGATTCGAGTTTTGTAATTTCTTGGTTTTGTATCATCCTTACCTCCATGAGATTGATCCGATTTGGTGATGCGGGACGTGAGGAGCCAGGTGTTCTTTTGCCCGACGGCCGCAAAGTGGATGCCAGTGGTGAATTCCACGACTATGATGAGGGATTTTTCGCCATGGGCGGTCTGGAGGCCCTTGCAGAATGGGTGGCAGATGGTTGCTCTGGCGGAAGCGAGATTGATCCAATGGTTCGTTTGGGACCACCAGTTAATCGTCCTTCCAAGCTGGTCTGTATTGGGAAGAACTATATCGAACATGCTAAAGAATTGGGTGAAGGCTTACCGACGGAACCGACGATTTTTATGAAAGCCACCAGTGCATGGAGCGGTCCGAACGATCCTGTGATCATTCCACGTGGCGCTACAAAACTGGACTACGAGGTGGAATTGGCCTTGGTGATCGGGCGCACGGCTTCTTACGTCGATGAGCGAGAATCGATGGACTACATCGCGGGTTACTCGACATTTTGTGATTTTTCTGAACGCGTTTTCCAAAAAGAAATGGGCGGACAGTGGACGAAGGGAAAAAGTGCGGATAGCTTCGCGCCGATGGGACCATGTCTTGTGACTCCAGATGAAATCGCTGACCCGCAGAAGTTGAGGCTTTGGACTAGGGTGAATGGTGAGTTACGGCAAAATAGCTGGACGGGCGACATGTTATTTTCCGTGAGGCAGCTCATCAGTTATGTAAGCCGTTTCATGACATTGCTGCCAGGGGATGTGTTGGCAACAGGAACGCCCAGTGGAGTCGCGATGGGAATGAGCCCGCCAAGATACTTGCAAGCGGGTGATTTTGTGGAATGTGGAGTTGAGGGCTTGGGAGAATTGGCCCAGCGCGTGGTCGCTCTGAGTTAAAATGAAGATTGCTTTCTCCAGAAAAAGACTACGCGCCTTGCAAACGTGGCCGAAGCCTCCGGGAGGGCCACATTATACGGTGTGCCACTTTTGTGATACGCTGCATGAATCTGCCCCAGTGCCTGAGGGAACGGCTGCTCGTTGTAAATGCTGTGGCGCAGTGCTCTATCAAAATCGACCTGCCTCTCTTGTGCGGGCGACTGCATTTTCTCTAGCGGCGCTGATATTGATGGTCGTTGTGCATTCGTTTCCGTTTTTGATCATGGATGCGAAGCCGTTTTATCGGACGCTGAATTTAGCGCCGGCCACTTATGCTCTCCTAACAGAAGGCAGCCCCATTCTCGGTGCCGCGCTAGCTTTGTTCACAATTGTTGCGCCCATCATTCTCGCTGGCGGATTGGTTTATGTCTGCTTGCCACTCATGTTTGGTCATGCTGCACCGGGCGCGGTAGTAGTCGCTAGATGGATGAACAAAACGGAGCCATGGAATATGATCGAAGTGTTTTTACTGGGGATATTAGTGAGTCTGTTAAAGCTAAATCAACTTGCTGAAGTTTCATTCGGCGCGGGCTTTTGGGCGTTTGGGGCACTGATGCTTTGCATGGCTGCTGCGGTGGCGGGAATTGATCGGGATGAACTTTGGGATCGATTGGAGGTGGCGGGAAAATGAGTAAGCCACTTGCCAGAGCTGCGACGCTGGGCCTAGCAGGTTGTCATGTGTGCGGGAAAGCTTCTCCTGTGAGTCTTGGCCATTGCCCCCGCTGCGGCTCGCATTTGCATTTGAGGAAATCCAATAGCATTCAGCGAACGATTGCTTTCATGTTTGCAGCAGCGTTGCTCTATGTTCCTGCCAATTTATTACCCATCATGACGATTTATGAAATTGGTGGATATGTGACGCCAAAGACGATCATCGACGGAATGGTCACTTTTTGGAAGGATGGAGCCTATCCGATTTCGATCGTGATTTTCGTTGCTTCCATTTTAATTCCATTTCTCAAAATTGTGGCTCTGACTTGGCTCTGTCTAGCAGCGACGGGAAAAGTGCACCCGTCTCCAGCGATGCTGGGAAAAATTTATTGGTTCACGGAATTGCTCGGGCGGTGGTCAATGATCGATATTTTCGTCGTCGGGATTTTAGTCGTTGTCATCCAGCTAGGAAATTACATGTCGATTATCCCAAACCTCGGCGCTATTGCATTTGCCGGAGTGGTCATACTGACTATGTTCGCGGCGATGAGTTTCGAGCCGCGGCTCCTGTGGGACCAGCTCGATCGACTAAACGCAAACCATCCAAATCCTAACAAAAGAGAAACTTGAGCGATTTAGAAAAATCACCTTCTCCCGCCGCGACGCCTGAATACCGTGCGGCCCAGCGCTGGAACGTCGTATGGGTCGTGCCGATTTTGGCACTCATCATCGGAGCGTGGATGATTTACCGGAGCGTGACGGACAAAGGCCCGTTAGCGCATGTTCGCTTTGAAACGGCTGAAGGAATCCTCGCAAAAAAAACCGAGGTCCGTTGCCGTTCGGTGAATGTGGGCATGGTGAAAGAAGTGAAATTAGGCGATGATCTAAAATCTGTCGTGATCACGATGGAGCTAGATGCAGATTATGAAAGAATGTTGCGCGAAGGCACTAAGTTTTGGGTGGTGAAATTCCGCTTATCAGGCGCCCAGCTTTCTGGTGTCGGAACCGTGCTACAAGGAGCCTATATCGAGCTGGATCCTGGGCCGAAAGAAGGTCCCCAAGTCAATCATTTCACGGGACTTGAAACTCCACCGGCAACTAGCTCTGACATTCCCGGGCTACGTCTCAGCTTAACGGCGGAAGATGCGGGTTCATTGGCTGTCGGTTCGGCTCTCTACTACCGTGGTTTCGAAGTTGGCCGCATCGAAAGCCGCGAGCTCGATCCGGAAGGCCAACGAGTGACTTTCAACGCATTCGTTCGCAAGGAATACAGCCATCTGGTTAAAGAAAACAGCCGCTTCTGGAACATCAGCGGTATCGACATCAGTGCTGGCGCGGATGGCTTCAAATTTAGAAGTTCGTCTCTACAGGCTCTCATTTCCGGGGGTGCTACTTTCGGCGTGCCGGAGGGCGCTACACCTGGAAATATAGCAACCGATGGAAGAACCTTCATGCTTTATTCAAATCAAGATGACGCGAATCAATCGACCTTTACTCCTACGATGAAGTTGGTCTTGCTGTTTGACCAATCCATCCGCGGCTTAGTCAAAGGAGCACCTGTCGAGTTCCGGGGAATCCCGATCGGGCGTGTTGCGGAAATTCCGTTTGAATACGCGAGCACTATTGATGATCGGAGGATCGCCACTTTGATTGAAATCGATCCTTCCCTGCTGCGCCGAAATGAAAGTGAGAAAAACAAATCTGATATCGATTGTCTCAGGGACGCCGTAAAACGCGGTCTCCGCGCTTCCCTAAAACAGGCAATCTCCTTACTGGCGCCTTATTCGTGGATCTAGACGATGTAAAAGATGCCGTCTCGATGCCTGTGGAAATGGCTCAAGTCGGCGAGTTCCCATCGATCCCCACGGTTTCCTCCGGCCTAGTGCAGTTAGAGGCAAAGCTCAATTCGATACTGACCAAAGTGGATTCCCTCGATTTACAGGGAACCGTGGCAAAAATCGGTCCATTGGCAGATGAATTCAAGCTGGCGGCTTCCGATAGTCGCAAGACGATGATGGAAATTGGCGACGCTTCCGCTGCCGCCCGGAAAATGATCGAATCCTTCAATTCTCCGGAATTTGCCAAGCTCCCAACTGATTTGAAAAAAACACTCACGGCGCTTGAAAAATCTGTCGCCAGCATCGGCCCAGACGGCGCGATCCAAGGAGATTTACTCCGCACGATGGATGAGCTACGCGGCACGCTGCGGTCATTGAATTCACTAGCCACCGGCCTAGATGATAAGCCGAATTCCCTACTATTTGGTCGCGAGACTTCGGGAAATCCAGTTCCCAAAGCGCCTAAAAACTAAATGTCGATTTCTATCTCTAACATGAAGCGATTATTCCTCCTTCTCGCCACATTACTCATCGCAGGCTGCGCCCAGCAGGCGGGGAAAAAATTCTACATGCTTACCGCCAGTGGCCCGACTCCATCCGGCGGCGGCGTCAGCATCGGCGTGGGACCCATCACGCTCGCTGAATACATCGACCGATCAAACCTTGTCGTGCAGCAAGGACCTAACCAGCTCGCCGTCGCGGAAGATCACCGCTGGGCTGGCGATCTTTCCGGCTCTATCGCCCGGGTCATGGCCACAAATCTGGGGCGTGAACTCGGAACGGGAAATGTCCGCACCTATCCATGGCAGCGTGACAATGAAATCCGTTACCAAGTGACTCTCGACATTCGCCAACTCCACAGCACGGAGGACGGCCAAGCTGTCATCGAGGCTGGCTGGCGCGCTTATTCACTTCCAGAACGCACGCTCAAAGCCTCCCGCACCTATGTCGATAGCGAGCCTTTGAAATCTGATGGCTACGACGCGATGGTGGCTGCAGAATCCATTCTGTTAGAGAGACTCGCGGAAAGCATCGCTGCGAAATTGAGATAATTTTCATGCTGCCACAGCCACCACCGAATGCTCCCGCCCCACCTCCGTCTGAGCATGCGCTGCGGTCGCGGCGCTACTTCTGGTGGATTTGGGGTGGCGGGCTACTTTTGCTAACATTGTTGGCTTTGGTTGGGTTGATTGCCATCGTCCGGCCGCTGGCCGTGTGGCTATCCACGATCGGGACGGGGTTGACCCGCGACCAGCGCATCTTCGTGGCCTGGATGGCACCGCGCGGCATCGTAGCGGCGGCGGTCTCGGCGTTGTTTGCGTCCGAGCTGGTGCGCAACGACTATCCCGAGGCTCAGACGCTGGTACCCATC
>JAAURL010000093.1 GCA_012032235.1 Akkermansiaceae bacterium
TTCGGTTCAGAAGCGTCAATGCTGGCGGTGCGATGATCGCTTGGGGCGCCGACCCAAATTCGCGTAACTTTACGTTGACTGGGAATGTTGTTAGTGCAACTGGGCCAGTGGTATTGACTGCCAAAAACCCACCGGATGACGCCTCACAAATTAGCATAGGCAAAAGCCTAACGGCTACTTTCTCACAGCCTGTCGAGCAGGGCACCACGGGAAATATCCAGCTGTGGAAAACGGGTGATGCCTCCCCGACAGAAACATTCGCTTTCGATTCCGCGAGACTGATCTTTGGTGATACTACGAATATGTTGGATACGAAGACGTTGACCATCGACCCAACGAATCCTTTGGATCCCAATGCCGAATATTACATCTTAATCGACAATGGTGCAGTCATGGCAGCAGATCCTTCATTTGGAGCATTTGCAGGAATTTCAGATCCAACGACTTGGAATTTCACAACAGCCACACCCTCGGCCTTAGTTTTCAATGCAGCAGGTCCAGCGACCTACAGTTACTCCCCTACATCCAGTATGGGCGCTCTGCCAAACGCCGCTGATCTTGACGCAATTAGTACCAATATCGGAGTTGTTCGCCTTGTTGGCGCTCCTGCAGCCAACACTGGCATTGGCCTAACCGATAATGTTCCGGGCGAAATTATTTGGCACTTCAAGACAGGTCCGGGATTGGCATTCTCCAACGACGTGAACCTTAATGTCGGGGCGAGTGTAAGCAACGCGAAAGTGATTGCTGATTACAGCTCCGATAACTCAACTTGGACCAATTGGGGAACAACCACTAACACCAATGGTGTTAATTTCTCGCCGCCCAACTTCACTGCCGCCAATGTAGCCGATGGCAAGACTGACTTGTATGTCCGCTTCAGATTTGAAAACGTCATATCTGGCGGTGCGGTTATTGCTAATCCTACTATTGTCGGCGCTACCACCACTCAGCGGCCCTTCACGCTCACCGGCACCGTCGTAGCAACCGCTCAGACTTACTCAAGTTGGATAGATGGCTTCTTCCCGGGTATGACGGATCCTAACATCATCGGCCTCAACGCAGACCCAGATAACGATGGTATTGTGAATGGATTGGAAAATTTCTTCGGCACCAGTCCGAACCAATTCTCCACTGGTCTCACTGCAGGAGCCTTCAACTCTGCAGCAGGCACTTTCACATTTTCTCATCCTCAAGGCACTCTGTCTGGTGATCTGACTGCGATTTATCAGTGGTCCACCGATCTTATTACATTTGACCCTGCGGGTGCCGCTGGTGGCACTACAGTGGCATTCGAAACTGCCACGGCCTCCTCGGTGACCACTGTGACAGCTACTGCTACTGGGACAATACCAAATAAGTTGTTCGCCAGAGTAAGAGTGGTTCAGGCTGCTCCATAAATCCAGTCAGCAGTTCCTCGAGCGGTTTTTATATTGCTCCTAACAGTTCTCGGGTGGGCATTAGCCCATAAGAGTTAACCTAAAATCTTGACGGTTGGCACTTCGTCGCGATGGTAGCTCGTATGAGTGATGATTCCTTGCCCGAAGAATGGATTACATTGCGTGGTTGGCTTTCGGACGACCTAGAATCGGGTGCACAGCGGTGCGGCTTCATGAGGCGTTCAACCGGTAGGGTTGATGCCGAGATGTGGCTGCGGCTGATCCTCATGCACGTCGCAGGCGGACTCTCCCTCAAACAGACGGTGCTGCGGGCGGCGGAATTGGAGTGGTGCGAATTGAGTCATGTCGCTTTGTTTAAGCGACTGCGGGTTGCTCATGATTGGCTTACCGACTTATGTGGCGGGCTGCTCGAATGGCAGCGCCAACGCATTGATGAGCCGCACGTTTGGCCCGAAGGCTGGAAAGTCAGACTCATCGATGCGACGGATGTTCAAGAGCCGGGCAGCACGGGAACTTCGTGGCGCATTCATTATTCCTTGAGTATGCCAAGCATGGTTTGTGATCACTATGAACTCACCGACGGGAAAGGCGGCGAGAAGTTTGGCAGGTTCAACTTCAGCAAGGGTGAGTTTGTAGTGGTTGACCGCGGATACAGCCACCGGGCGGGCGTGGCGCATGTTATTGACTCCGAAGCTAACGCATTGGTGCGTTGGAATCCCGCTTCTTTTCCTCTTGAAGACAGCAAAGGCAACGCTGACGACATGCTCAGGTGGCTGCGGAAGTTGCCCAAAACAGCTCCGGGTGAAAAGAATGTCCTATTCCGCCACGATGGTAGGATTTATCCGATGAGGCTGTGCGCGGTGAGAAAAAGTCGTCTAGCAACTGAGACCGCCCGCAAGAAGGCGCGTGAGAAGGCGAAGAAAAAGGGGAATGAAATCCAGCCCGAGACGCTTGAATACGCAGAATATGTAATGGTGTTGTGTTCTGCGGACTGGCGGCTCGTATCAATGGGAGCGGCTCTCAATCTGTATCGAGGACGCTGGCAGGTTGAGTTGGTATTCAAGCGGCTCAAAAGTCTGCTACAGGCCGGACATGTTCCCAAAGAGAGTGACGCATCCGCGCGAGCGTGGATGCAGGCAAAGATCTTGTCTGCGCTTCTAATCGAACGAACTCTCTGGGAAGGAGAGTTTCTTTCCCCCTGGGGCCATGGCTTTGGAAGGGGAAGAGCATCCGAGCCGCTGGCAATTGTTTATTGAGGTCCGCGATTCACTACGCGGGATACTCGCTCCGAGGCTATCCCTGGGGCATTTGCTTCAAAATAGTCAACGAATCGCGAAGCGAGCTCGAATCAAGCGAGTCAAACGCAGGGCCCCTCCATTAGGGAAAGGGCCCTGAACCACTTCCCAAAAGAAAAAACTTGAATGACTGCATGCCCGTAATCCGTGGTTCCTGTCTTCGATTTCTCGATAAGCTCTCCCTAGTGTAGGAACCCTGCTTGATGAGATTTACCAGCATCCAATTTACAGTTTCCGGAATCCTGCCGGGAATCTCCTTAGAACCTCGGATTCAGTCTGCGCTTCGCGAAGGTTTTCAAAACTCCTCCGCAAGGATGCGGAAAAAAGCACGCTGGAAGCGTGCGCTCCCCGAAAGAGAGAGAAATTCCACCAAGAATCTCCCGCAGATTTCTCCCTAGCGCGTCGCCGCAGGGAGCCAGACTTTTGCTCCCGCGCTCCGCTCTGAAGCGACATGGAAAAATCCCTCTAGGCCACGGCGTGCGTCCAGATCGGTGATCGCTTCCGCGGCTTTCCCCCAGCGCCAGCGGAAACCAGCGTCACGCAGTCGGGTCGATTCCACCCAGCGGCTCTTAGTAACGAGCTCTGTTTCGGTATTCATGAGCACCGCTCCCAGTTTCAGCATCCATTCCATGGCAGGGAGACCGATCGGCATTCCCACCGCTTCGCGGAAAAGCTTCATCCATTCGCGATTCGTCGGGAAATCTGGCGCAGTGACGTTGATCGTCCCGTCTAAAAATGGATCGTTGATCGCGAAATCCACCGCACGCAGGAAATCTTCCATATGGATCCAGCTGATGCGTTGGTTCCCGCTACCCATTGCGCCACCAAGACCGCGAATGGTCAATTTTCGTAGCACATCATACACCGTCGCTTCTTCATTCGCCAACACCATGCCGATCCGTAACGCCAATTTCCGAGTCGCCGCAGGAACATCCGCACCGAAAAACGCATCCTCCCAGGCTTGCGCCACTTCGCATGAAAATCCCTCACCCGGCTCGCCGAGCCAATCATTCTGCGGCTTATCTTCCGCATGGCGATACCATGTCGCGGTGCTGGCATTCAGCCAAGTTTTCGGCGGTGTCTTGCAAGCAGCGATCGCCTCGCCAATCACCTGTGTAGCGGCCACCCGTGATTCGATGATTTCCCGGCGATTTCTGGGCGTGTAGCGGCAGTTCACACTGCGTCCCGTCAAATTGATGACTGCTTCCGCGCCCTCCAGCGCCAGCGCCCACGGGCCGAGAGTTTTCCCATCCCACTCCAGAAACATTCCGTCCCCGCTCCAACCTTTGCGGCTGCGTCCAACTGCGACGACTTCTTTTCCGTTTCTGGCAAAATGGCGGCAAAGATAACGACCTAAAAAGCCGTTTGCGCCGAAGATTACGATGATTGGGTTCATACTGTTATCCTTTCTTTTTTGTTGATTCCAATTTTTCAGGAAAATCTGAAAATAATCGGGAAATTTTTTTAGTTTAGCCGAGGAGTTTGGTGGCGAGCTGGACGGCGAATCCGTGTTTCAAAGAGGAGACGCGATCTGACATTTTTGAGGCGAATCCGACGAAATCTTCCAAGGCCCGCATCTGATCGTGAAAAGCTTTTCCCTCCGGCGTTTTAATCTCCCGGCTTTCTTCGGCGCATTTGTTCAAAATGGCTAGGGCAGGTTCGATTTCCCGGCGTTTCCGTTCGCGGGCGACGATGGTGAAAATCTGCCAGACGTCTTTCTCTGCCTCGAAAAAATCGCGGCGCTCGCCTTTTTTTACGACTTGGCGGACTAGCCCCCAGGCGACGAGTTCTTTTAAATTTGTGTGAGCATTTCCCCGGCTGACTTCCAGGTCTTCCATGACCTCATCCGTCGTCATCGGCTGCGGCGCGGTCATCAGGAGCGCATGGATTTGCGCCATCGTCCGATTGATCCCCCACTGAGTGCCAAGCGCTCCCCACTGGGCGACGAATTCGTCTCTGGCTTGTTTCAGCTTCGCAATTTCCTCGCTCACGTTTTCAATAAATACTGAAAATTCGGAAATCGCAAGGGAAATTTCAAATTTTCAGGAGGCTACCTGGCAGGGACCGACCTCGGGGCGCTTGGCAGGGACCGACCTCGGGGCGCTTGGCAGGGACCGACTTCCGGGCCGTTGGCAGGGACCGACCTCCGGGCAGTTGGCAGGGACCGACCTCCGGGCGGTCCGGTGCGTGAGATGAGAGTGAGCTTGCGAATGATCGGAATTTCTTCGATCGTCTCATTCTTCCAGATCCAATATCAACGCTAAGGACCGTTCGGAGAACGGTCCCTGCCATATATTGGACCGTTCGGAGAACGGTCCCTGCCAGATGCACCTACATTAGGAATGATTCGCGGTGCCAACTTTTCCTGCTCGAAATCATTTCCGCGTCCGGTCAGCTTTCGCCTGTGGATTTGTTTTCGAGACCCAAGACTCCGGAAGAAAAGGCGCTTTCTGTGACGCAGTTGCTGCGGCGAATGAAAAACTTGTTAGAGGTGCAGGTCGGTGAAGTGTGGATCGAAGGAGAAGTCTCCTATTTATAAAGCAGTGTCCTTTTATTAAAATCTGTTGTTGTCTTTTTCCTAACACCCAGAACGCCAGCTATGCCACCGGTGGATTTTTCTTCTCATCTCCCCCATCTGGCGTAGCCGCTGAAAGCTAAATATTTCAGCTGTGTTGCTTTTTCAAAATGCCCGCCCACGCAAAAAGGATGATGGTGACGAGAGCAAACGCAGGAACCTGCCAAAATAAAGCACTCTGTAGAGCAGATCCCACTGGCTGACTGGGAAAACTGGCTAACAGCCGTGAGAATCCTAAGCTGAAAAGCCCGTAGCCGAGATTGAATGCCAGCCCTTTTACCGAGAGAACGGTGGCGCGTTGAGAAGAATCTGCCTCGCGATGAAGAGCGCGGCTGATGGTAAAACCGAGGAAGCCCATTGTCGTCATGAGCAACATCGCCGGTAAAAGACCAAAGAAGCGCCATGCCGGAATGAGCGCCGTTAAACCGATCAGCGCCACGGCAGCGGCAATCCCCAAATTGGTGAGGGTGCTGAAGCGATCATTTAGCTTTTTAGCCAGCGTCGGCACGAACCAGCCTAAAACACCAAGCGCGGAACCAATGAAGCCGAAAGTCCATTCTGGGATGTCAATCAGGCGATAGTAACTGCTGTTGATCGTCGCGAAATTTCTAACAATCGAATCAATGGCTAATCCGATGACGACGACCACCAAGGTTTTCGGATTGGTGAAAACCCAGCTTGCAGTTTTCCATGTGAGTCGGATGGCGTTTTGACAAGCGCGCCGAATGTCATCAGTCGCAGCGCGCGGTGGCTCGATCATCCGCAGCGTGGTGAAGAAGCAAACGATGGCTTGGCAAAGCACGATGGCAACGGGCAGGCGATGTGCAATCTCCTTCGATAGATGGAATTGCTCCGGGAGGAGACGATTGACGATCGCTGGGTCGTAAAGCAGGCCGCCGAGAATCATGGCGATGACAAAGCCGACGGAGCGCCAACGCATGGCGGTAGCAAGGAGATGATCCCATGCATTTTCCCGATCATTTTCCGGCAGGGAATCGTAGGCGATAGCTTCATCGGCACCACTCGCGCAGGCTTCTGATAGGCCGGAGCAAATGCGATTGATGACACACAGCGCCATTAAAGCCGCGCCTCCATTTTGTGGGGCAAACAGTAGGCATAGCATCTCAATAATCATCAAGACGGATGCGGTGATGAGTAATTTCCGCCGCCCGATGGTATCGGCTAGTGCGCCAGATGGGACTTCAAATAAGAAAATCGTCGCAGCCCAGATCAGATTGAGGAGGACGAATTGGTCCAGCGTCAGGCCGAGATCGAGGAATAAAATCGCCAAGACCGGATAGTAAGCCCGCGCATTGTAAAATACCGTGAAGCGCACATAGCGCCTAGGATTTCCAGATAAGTCAGCGGTGGTCATTTGAGTGATTTACCAGACACAATCTGCGCCTAGCTGAGAAAGTGGGACATCGGGAGAGATAATGGTGAAATGATTTTCAATCGCTTGGGCGGCAAGGAGGCGATCAAATGGATCTAGATGATCATTCGGCAGTTGGGCTGTCAAAAAGATGGAAGACGACTGGATCGGCAATGCACGGAGCTGATGGAAATCGCGTTTTTGATTCAGCCAGATCTCCGGAGGTAGCGGGAGGGCAAAACGGCCAAAAGTGTGCTTCAGCGTAATCTCCCAAAGGCTCAGATCGCTCAAGAAAAGATGATTCTCATCATCGTTGATAATCGTTCGTGCTTTTTTTGAAAGCCGGGAAGGTTCTTGGGTTAGCCAGATGAATGTGCAAGTATCTAATATGAAATTCATTGATACCATGTTTTAAGCTCTTCCTCGGTAAGCGGCGCAAAAACAGAGTCTGGGATTAAGGCTTTTGGGCCGCACATTTCGCCAACTTTGGGGCGCTTCGGTTTTCCTTCTTTAACTAACGGGGTCAGCATCGCGACGGGCTTTTTGCCCCGAGCGATGATGAATTCCTCCCCTTGTTCGATGGCAACTAAATACTTCGAGAGGTGGGTTTTTGCCTCGTGAGTGGTAATTGTTTTCACAAGAAACCGATAGGGCCAACGGCGGACTAAGTCAACTTAGTTTCCCCTCAATCAGCCCTTATCATTCGGTCCGCGGTCCACATCCATGCGGAATGGTCGGCCACGGAGGCGGGCGTTTTTGGTTTTCCCGATGACCTGATCCACGAATTGCTCTGGCACATCGACCAGTGAGTGTTTCGGGAAAAGAGTGATGCGACCTAGACAGCCGTCTGGCAGACCCGCTTCGCGATACATCATGCCGACGATTTCTTTTGCCATGACACCGTGGGTTTTCCCCAGAGAAAGGAAAAGTCGTGTCATGCCGCCTTCGGTTTCTCCCGCGAGGCGTGGGCCGCGTTCTGGGCGTGGACCGCGATCTTCTCGCTCCCGGGGAGGACGGGCATCGCGGTTGTTTTCGCGGCGGGCTGGGCGCTCTGGCTCCCGATCTTCATCGATGACTGAACCTTCGCGACCACTGGACTCGCGGATCATGGTGACGAGTGCGCCGGCGATGTCAGTCGGCGTGTGGCCTTGTTCTAGGAGACGGTCGATATTGTCCTGATACGCTTCAAATTTGCCGGTTTCCAGGCGCTCTTTGAGTTCGTCGAAAATGAGATCGGCCCGGCGGCCTTCCACTTGCTCCACGGAAGGGATTCGCTCCCGTTTGATCACGTGGCGGGTGTAGCGTTCGATGGATTGCAGGCGGTAAATTTCCCTGCCGTAGACGAAACTCACGGCACGGCCAGAGCGGCCTGCACGCCCAGTTCTCCCGATGCGGTGCACGTAATCTTCCGGGTCAGTCGGGAGATCGTAGTTGAAAACGATGTCGATTTCGTCGATGTCTAGGCCACGTGCGGCGACGTCTGTCGCGACGAGGATTTCCACCGCTCCGTCGCGGAAACGCTTTAGCACGCGCTCCCGCATTTGCTGGGTGATGTCGCCGTGCAGACGATCTGCGGCGTAACCACGATTGACGAGATCCTCGGTGCATTCATCGACGGAGCGCTTGGTATTGCAGAAAATGATGCCTAGGCGCGGCGGATTCATGTCGAGGATGCGGGAGAGCACTTCGACTTTAGAGCGTTGGCGGACTTCGAAATAAGACTGCTCTACCGTGGAGACGGTGAGGGATTTTTGTTTGATTTCGATGAGCTCTGGGCTTTTCCCGAACTTCTGGATCAGCCGGGAAACTCCGGGGCTCATCGTGGCGGAGAAGAAAAGCGTTTGGCGATCCGCAGGCAGCGCGGCCAGCAGTTCATCCATTTCATCCTTGAAGCCCATGTCTAGCATGCGGTCTGCCTCATCCAGCACGGCCATTTTGACCCGGGACGGATCGAAGCTCCCGCGGCGGAGATGATCCAGCAAGCGTCCCGGCGTGCCGACGACGAGTTGCGCTCCCGAGCGCAGCGCCCGCAGCTGGCGGTCAATCGGCGCACCACCGTAAACGGGAGTCGCATTCAGGCCGGCCATTTTCGCTCCCAAGCGGTGGACTTCTTCACAAACTTGCACGGCCAGCTCCCGCGTCGGGCAGAGAATCAGCACTTGTGGGTGGCCTTGTTTGACGTCGATTTTTGAAAGTGCAGGCAGCGCGAAAGCCGCAGTTTTTCCCGAGCCTGTCGCGGAAAGACCGAGAATGTCTTTCCCGAGCAATGCCGCCGGAATGCTCATCGCCTGAATCGGCGAAGGACGCTCGTAGCCGAGAGTTTCGATGGCGGCGAGCAGGTAATCGGGCAAGCCGAGTTCGGAAAAAGGAGGCGTATCCATGAGCAAGTTTCAGTCAAATTTCCACTGCATCAGTCCTTCTGTCGCGGCGGGCGGCGAGGCTATGGCCATTTTTTCAAGGAAAACAAGCACGGATGTGGAAGTTTTGAAAATTATCTTGGTGCCAGATTCCCGGCTCTCTCTCAGCCTTGACGATCGCGCTCCCTACGCTTCATTTCTAGCTACATGAAATTACTCCCCATCGCGTGCTTGGTCTTTTCCTTCGCAGCCTCCTTCGCAAAGGAATCTCAAGCGTCGAAATTACTCGATCAGATCATTTCCCAGCCAGGCTCTTATTCGCAAGTCTGCGACGTGATGATGATGCCCCAGGATGTTCCCTACCGGGCTTTCCAAATCAGCGATTTCGCGGGAGCTAGCTTTTCAGAGAAAAATCAGAATCTCCTCCGGAAAAATCGCGACATTTTAGTAAAATCCATCCGGGAGCGGCTGTTGGAAATCGACTTCTCCCGCGAGGCAAAGCAGCCCGCAGAAGATCTCTCTGTAAAAGGAGAAGAAGGTGATGGCGATCCCTACGGCGCGGACCCGCAGTCGCTAAACCCGCTACTACTCGACATCATTCTGCAGCTCAATGCTACCGAAGCATTACCTGAGCTATTAGCCATCGAAGGGAAAATCGTCGCCGCAATTGCAAAGGCAAAAGACGATGCGTCCGCGAAACCTCCCGTCACCTACGGCTGGTTCGTAAATCCTGAAGGGAGCGAATATGATGAAAACGAGCCTGAAGCGAAGCGGGAGCGTCGCCTCGGTTTATTCCAAGCCCGCGTCGCACAGCGGGATCTGGTCATGACCATCGCTAAACTCATGCGTAAGGAGAAATATGAGCCGTATCTGAAAACCAAACTGGAAGCAGCCTACGTCAAGGGGCTGAAGGAGGACGCAAAGGAATTCAAATTTCCACAATTTTCCCAATCCGATGTGGTTCCCAATGAGATCGAAGGAGAGGAAATCGAGAGAGATGAAATCAGTGGGGTCACGAACCGCAAATACACCACTGTTTCCATTCCCTACACGCGGGAGTCACGTGATGAAATCCGCGCCGCTGCGCAAAAATGGATCGCTGCGCATCCTTGATCGGGAGAGAAACAAGATCTCCTTATGAAATGGCTCGTCCTCCTCGTTTTCTCAGCTGTTAGCGGAGCAGTAGAGACGAAAAATGGAGCGAATCATCATCGTCTCGTAAAAATTCCCGCAGGAACCTACGCTCTCGGCGATGCTGACCACGCGTTGAATAAGCCGCACACATTCAAGACACCCAGCTTTTCATTTCCGATGCGGAAACGACCAACGCCCAGTTCGCCGCATTTGTGGCAGCTACTGGCTACAAAACATTTGCAGAGAAAAACGGCTGGAGCCTAGTCGGTGGGGAAGGCCGCGCCGAGTGGGAGTGGAAACACATGGATGGCGCAAACTGGCGGCGGCCTTTCGGGCCAGATGGCCCAGACGCGGCGAAGCTTCCCGATCACCCCGTCACTCAGATTTCTGGCGATGATGCGCGAGCCTATTGCAAATGGATCGGCGGGCGCCTGCCAAATATCAACGAGTGGGAAACCGCCGCCCGCGCTGGAGTAAAAACACCGTTCCCGTGGGGCGCAAAATTTGACCCCAAAAAAGCAAACACCTGGAACGGCACAAATCACCGAAAGAACACCCGCGAAGACGGCTTTATCCTCACCGCTCCCGTTCGCAGCTATCCACCGAATGCTTGGGGCATTTACGACGTCGTCGGAAACGTCTTCGAATATTGTGAGGGCAAACCGCCCTGGATCGGAGCCACTGAAATGAAACGCAAAATTTGCGGGCGCGGCGGCTCATGGTGGTGCTCTCCCCATAGTTGTGATTTCCACAATCTACTAGATATGGGGCGCATGTTTAAATCCGCCTCTCTGCCCAACCAAGGCTTCCGTGTCGTGTTTGATTAGGCAGTTTGGGTGTAAATTCCCGCCCGCTTTATCGGAAAATAAAGGAATTTCTTGGTAAGCCGGGGCTGTTCGCAGTTTTCTTCCGGTTGCCGATGCGATTATATTGATAGGCACGGTCGCTAGTGTCGACTGCGATGCGTTGACCGATGGAATGCATGTTGTAATCAAAGTGCGAAATCATGATGTTGGTGGGACTTGGCGGTTGGGAACCGCCGCCACTGACGATGGACAAGTGGTCATCGGTCGGGGAGTAGGTCACTGCCTAACAAGCTCATTTCCGGGTGGCAAGAACGTCCATCTATTTTGTCTGACAAACTGAAATTTCTGGCAAGCTGAAATGCAACCTACGGCATCTACGTCAAGAGAGGCTTCGTAAGACGCTTGCGACATTGTATGATATTAACCAACATAAAAAACTTAAGAAAACGTACAATAAAAAATCTCTAACTCTCAATTTTAAATCCAATAGTTTTCTGATGCTTAATCCCGATGAGTAGTCAAAATCCGAACATATACAAAATATGAAAAAAATATTGGAATAATTAGTTCTGATATATAGTCCATAATTACTCTACTCGTATAATCATATACTCACTTCGTGTATCCGGCAGCACTGCCTACTGCAAGCCCGATAAGCCCTGCCTACTTGCAGACTTACCTGCAGATGAAGGCGTGCCATTGCCAATCATTTCTTTTAACCCATTTCCTGCTCCAGCTCCAAGCGCACCGCCGATAGTAGAGTGGAGCATACTTGTGTTGGCCCTCATCCATTTTGTCTGACAAACTGAGAGTTAATTCGCTCTCAGGTCGCGCAGGCTCCAGAGTAGGCCTGCAGCGGCGGTGGCGTTGCCGCGGAGTTTGCGGGCGCCAGTCTTGCGCTTTGGACCGAATCGGTCACGGCATTGGGCGAAGTAGTCATCGACGA
>JAAURL010000094.1 GCA_012032235.1 Akkermansiaceae bacterium
GTCCAAGCCGAGATCCTACCTCTCATCGAAGACCCATCTCTCGCAGGGCAAACCCATTGGATTGTTGTCAAATTGTGTGGCTGGCTTCTAACAGATAAGAAAATCGACCTCAACTATCGCAGCATCTTGTTCGCTATTTGTACGAGCACCAATACGTCCGTAAAATCCCACGCCCCGTACCAATGCCGCCAGATTTAGAAGCGTGGGAAGACGAGCGTGAAGCCTTTGCCTACCAGCTTTTAGACTACTTGGAAGATCCTACCTGCAAGGTTTTCTTCGGTGATGAAGCGGGCTTTGAAGGTGATCCCCGTCCGCGCCAAAAGTGGGTGAAACGAGGCTCGCGCCCGACGCAGCCCTATCAAGGAAGCCACATCCGGCAGAACGTAATCGGCGCGGTGAATGCCAAGAGCGGCCAGTTAGTCAGTTTGATTGTTCCCCACTGCGATACCGCAGTTTTCCAAATTTTCTTAGACACCATGGCCGCAGAAGTGCCAAAGCGCAGTGGCAAGCGCGTTCTCCTCGTGCTCGACAATGCGAGTTGGCATAAACCAAAAGTCTGCAATGGCACCACATTGAGCCAATTTATCTCCCTCCATATAGTCCCGATTTTAATCCGATTGAGCGCCTTTGGCAGTATATGAAAGGAAACGATCTGGCAGGTTACTTTACAAAACAAAGCAGTGAACTGCGCGATAAACTTATTGAGTCGATCCGCAACTTGATCAATCAGCCAAAAATCATCCGCTCCGTCTGCAAAACTCACTCGAAATAACGGAACTAACTTTTGGCAATGGTCTAAATCAGTGTTTCCTTAATACTTAGAACCGCATCGCCCGGCTGCCGCTTGAATTTGCTGGTATCACGGCACGACAAAGCGCGGCAGCGGCGAGGGCCGACCTTCCCTCAATGGCTTCACTTGGCTGTTTTTTCGATACCCGATAACGCGATCATCTCGTCGAGTTCCACATAGCCCATCAGATACATTTGGATGAGCTCCATCGCCCGCTTGCCGGGCGCTTGCCAGTGAAGGCTTGCAGCATCAGTGCCGCGATGAGCGCACTGTAAATCTGGATAGCCACTCCCTCGGGCGATTCCGCCAGCAGGTGGCGGCAGCCGAGGATGCTTTTGAGCCAATTGAAAAACAACTCGATCTGCCAGCGGTAGCGGTAAATCAGCGCGATGAGTTCCGCCTCGATTTCCAGATCGGTGGCTAACAGAAGTGCCTTACCGTCCACTTCCACCCGCACCACGCCAATGGGCTCTCCCTGCCATTGATTACCGAGTTTAACTTTCGCCTGCCAAGTGACTCCTGCCGCCTTGTCCGCCTCGCTCAGGGCGAGTTCTTCGACGATCTCCATGCGCGGGTTGTTGCGGATACGGATGACATGCGACGCTCCGATTTGCTTCAACTCGCTCAAAAACCCGTATTCGAGTCCGTAGTCGCGGTCGGCGACAATGATCTCCCCCTTCTTGACGAACTGGCGCAACGCCTTGCGTTCACAACAGTTACCCGCCGTGATCAGCGCGTCGCAGGCGGTCTGGTGCAGCACCTAGAACTTCAAATGCAGCTTGGCGGCGCGGTTCTGGTCATTGAGCCAGAGTGCCCAATGCATGCGCGGCAGAGCGGGTAGCAGTGTGCCGTCCACCAGCTTGAGTTTGTCGGCGAGAGGAGCGAGTCGCGGGTCGCCCCATGAGGTCTGGCTCTCCGCCGCGAGATCGAGGAAAACCCCTTTGAGCAACTCGGGATCGAACACTCCCTGCGCCTCGGAAAAGCTGCCAAGACTCACTTTTCGGCCGCAGACCTCATTCTGCACGCGCGCCAAATGGCTTGCCGCACAAAGGCCGCGCATCGAGTCGATGACGGGATTGAGCATGCCGAAGAGCATCAGGCTGAAGTAATCTTTCTCGAGCAACAGCCTCACCGGTCCACCCGGACGCGTTTCGGGTAACGGAGGCATCGCGGCGCGAATTTTGGCAAGCCGGCTGCGGAAATCATCCAGCAGTTTCCAACTGCGGAGTTTCTTCTCATCGATCTTTTCCTTGGTGCAGCCCACACCCGCAAAAAATCAGAAACGGTCTAACAGTAAAAGTGACGTTTTTGTCACATATGGCCGCCCGAATCGGCAGCAAAAAGCATGCCGAACAGTTCTGAGGTCACATCATTTATCGGGTGAATTTTTCAATATCACTCCGCCGATAACGATATACTTTTTTGATATTTTTACTCTCTCAGACACTCCTTGTTTCATCATTCTCCAAAACATGGATCGGCTCACTCCGAGGTAATTCGCTGAGGCGCTGAGATTTAATAAAAGCGGTTTGTTTGAAGATGTATTTTGATGATCGAATTGTTTACCACTGATCGCCTATGAATAGAGAGGGCGACGGCTTTGCTGACAGTTTGATCGTTCTTTAGAGCCAGTTCGATCATCGCTTTGGTCGTCGCATTCATGAGGCGACTGTGGCACATTTCAGGCTGCCTCATGTTCCAGAGCTGGAACACAATGATGGGAAATTCTAAAGTTGCGCAGCGTGCTCTTTGATGCGGGTCAGGATTTCCAAAAATGTGGGACGTTCGCGATAATAGAGTGACTTGGTAGCTTCGTAGGCTTTTTCATAAGCGACGAAGTTTTTTCGGTCACTGAGAAGAAAAGCTTCGTTTTGAGTTATAACAGGATTCTCTGATCGGAAACGTCGGATTTTATGTGCTGCGTAGCAGGGCGTTTGCCCTTTGGATTGAAGTTGACGTTTATAAGGCCTAGAGTATCGACTTGGCAGGGACGAAAAAATGGTTGATTCTCTTCGTCACAAGAGTCTAAACTAACCAAAGCAACCCCAAAAATGTCTACGACTGAAAAGTTGTGAATTAACTTTCTGTTATGAAAAATCCTATTTTCCTCAGCACTTTAATCGGTTTGATTTCTCTCCTTCCTGCTTCTGCGGTAATTGTGGCTGGGGGTAGTGGCGGAGGGAACAATACGAATAACACGACTGGAGCCCAATTGGAGAGCGAGCTGAGCACAGTTTTTCCGATTTATGACAATGTTGTTCAATATTCGGACGCATCTGGGGTTTACCTAGGATATGATGCGGTCACACGGGATGTTTGGGTGCTGACGGCACGCCACATCAATGCATCGACTGCGCCGATTACGATTGGGGGGCAATCCTACAATTTTGGTGCAGAGTTCCTTCCTGGTGGGGATTTGCGGCTCGTCCGCTACAGTCGCACAGATGGAGCTGTGCCATCCTTGCCAGCGGTTTCACTGGCCACGACCGTGCCAGCGGCATCGACATCCTTGGTGACTATTGGCTATGGACAAGATCGCCTGCAAAATGGAGCGACGTCAGCGAATTCTCCAGACTCTACAAGTATCACGGTGACTGCAGGCATGGTGCAGGGATATAACTGGGATGCTCCACAGACCAAGCGCTGGGGAACGAACAATATCGAGGCTGAGTTCTTAAATGCCCTAGAAGTACCACCTGCTCCCGTTACAGGGACGACGGGTACGTTCAGCATTAACGGCGTGGATTCCATCGGTTTCATGACTGACTTTGACCAGCCAGGAGCGAATCAGTGGCTGAGCAGCAATGAATCGCAAGGTTCGCTGGGAGATTCCGGCGGTGGAGCTTTCTATTTGAGCGGCGGCCAATGGGTTTTGGGGCGGAATCTATTCAGCAGTGGCCGGCTTTAATGGTCAGGCAGGTAGCACCTCTGCATTTGGGAACTTGAGTGTTCTCACGAGCGTCTCCAATTATCAACCAACCATCCTCTCTACCATCGGCGTGACATTAGTTCCTGAGCCTAGCAGTTTCCTTCTGGGCATCATTTCCGTCGCTGCTCTTCTTCGCCGTCGTAGGTGATTGGTTTTAGTAGATTGGGCTCTTTTGCAGTCTTGCTAGGGATGCTTTGATGGAAGGAGCGGCTTCCTAGCGTGCTCCCTCACTCATCGCTGCGAAAGGTGATGAAAAGCCCCAACGCAATGCGCTCATTGAATCCGAGGTTCTAAGCATTCCCGGCAGGATGCCGGAAATGGAACGCTAGAAGCTTGCACAACCCTCCAACCCGCCGCCGCATAACAGTTCAAGTTAGTCGGGAGGATCAAACAATCTCATTTCCTGAGATCTGCTCTTTTCCACAGCACTGTTTGTTTTTCTTGCCGGATCCGCAAGGGCAGGGAGCGTTGCGGCCAGTGCTCTCGATGGAGAAGCTTGGCTTACGTTTGGGCAGATTGAGTTTGACGTTGCTGATACTGCTAGATGGCAGAACAGATGGATCGAAGTCACCGGAAATCGCCATGTTGTCTTGGGTAATGGAGGATTCTCCGCCGTGGAGCTGCTGAGGAGCGTTGTGCAGTTGTTGCAGGAATGCTTCGAGATTTGCCGCAGAGCGGAAAAGATTTTGCAAAGCTTCTTCTTTGATCGATCCCATCAAGGTGACGAACAGATTGTAGGCTTCGTTTTTATATTCGATGAGTGGGTCTTTTTGGCCTTGGGCACGGAGACCGACGCCTTCACGGAGTGCATCCATGTTGTAGAGGTGGGCCTGCCATTGCTTGTCGATGGCGGCTAGCACCATGCGCCGCTCTTCTTGATCTAGCACTTCCATGGGGAGATCGCCGACGCGTGTTTGATAGGCTCCTTTTACTTTATCAACGAGCATCGCGGAGATGGCTTCCTCGTTTTGAGCGTGGAGGAAATCATCGGCAGTTGCGCTGACAGGGAGCGTGGTGTTGACCCAATGCAATAGTTCATTGTAGTCTGGACTACTTTCATCGCGATCTGCTAGATATTGTTGTACCTTTGTCGGGATGGTTTCTTCGATGATTTCATTGACGAGATCACGTGGAACTTCCGTCGTTAGAACTTCGTTGCGATAGCCGTAGACGACTTCGCGCTGCATGTTCATGACGTCGTCGAAATCGAGCACGCGTTTGCGGCCGGTGTAGTCACGTTGCTCAACGCGCTTTTGTGCAGTTTCGACAGAGCGGTTGAGCCATGAATGCTCCAATGCTTCGCCTTCTTTCATGCCGAAACGTTCCATCATCTGGGTCATGGCGATCGGCTGCGGCGAAGTTACGCATCAGGTCATCTTCAAAGGAAATGAAGAATTGTGAGCGGCCAGGATCTCCTTGGCGGGAGCAACGGCCACGTAGCTGGCGATCGATGCGGCGAGATTGGTGGCGTTCTGTGCCGATGACGAATAGTCCGCCAGCCTCTGGAACGCCGGGAGCGAGTTTGATGTCCGTGCCACGGCCTGCCATGTTGGTGGAAACGGTGACCGCGCCGAGTTGTCCTGCGTTGGCGACGATTTCCGCTTCTTGGGCGTGGAATTTTGCGTTGAGGACGGAGTGGGGGATTTTCGCACGTTTCAGCATCCGGGCGAGAGTTTCTGATGACTCAACGGATGCGGTGCCGACCAGGACGGGTTGACCCTTCGCATGGGCTTCTTCGATTTTTGCGATGACGGCGTTGAATTTTTCCCGGCGGGTTTTGAAAACTTGATCGTTTTCATCGACACGAATGTTGGGTGTATTCGTCGGGATCGGGAGCACGTCTAACTTATAAATATCGTGAAATTCGGCAGCTTCTGTTTCGGCGGTGCCGGTCATTCCCGCCAGCTTTTGATAGAGACGGAAATAGTTCTGAATCGTAATCGTGGCGAAGGTTTGAGTTTCCTTTTCGATTTCGACTCCTTCCTTTGCTTCGACCGCTTGGTGGAGTCCGTCTGACCAACGGCGACCTGGCATTTCCCGGCCCGTATTTTCATCCACGATGATGACTTGACCGTTTTTCACGACGTATTGCACGTCCTTTTCAAACACGCAGTAAGCTTTGAGCAGTTGGGAAATGTTGTGAATTTTCTCCGCCTGCGAGTCCATGCGGACTTGGAGATTTTCCTTCGCCGTGATGCGCTCTTCGTCTGTGAGACTGCGATTCGTGTCATGTCGGCGTAGAGTGTGCCAAGGTCGGGGAGGGTGAAGGATTCTGGGTCGCCGGGATTGAGGAATTCGCGGCCCATTTCCATGAGATCAGAGTCATGGCCTTTTTCGTCGATGACGAAATAGAGTTCTTCCTTCAGTAAGAAGAGCTCCTTTTTCTGCGCGTCTTGGTAGAAGGAAAGCTCGGATTTTTCCATCAAACGGCGCATGTCTGGATCCTCCATGAAACGCATCAATTGACGGTTGCGTGGCTGGCCGAGCTTGATTTTGAAGAGTGCGCGCCCGGCACCGGCTGGATCGCCGTCATCGATCAATTTTTTCACTTCCGCTCCGAGGTGATTGCAAAGCTCAGTTTGTTTTTTGACGAGCTGCTCGACGAGTGGTTTGTATTTATCAAACTGGTGGCTCGACTGGCTAGATGGGCCAGAAATGATGAGTGGTGTGCGGGCTTCGTCGATGAGAATGGAGTCGACTTCGTCGATGATGGCGAGGTAGTGGCCGCGCTGGACTTGTTCCTCCTTGGTGGAGGCCATGCCGTTGTCGCGCAGGTAGTCAAAGCCGAATTCGGCATTGGTGCCGTAGGTGATGTCACAGGCGTATTCTGCACGGCGCTCCCATGGCGGCATTTGGTTTTGGATCGTGCCGACGGTGAGACCTAGGAAACGGAAGAGCGAACCCATCCACTCAGAGTCGCGTTTGGCGAGGTAATCGTTTACGGTGACGACGTGAACGCCGAGACCTGTTAGGGCATTGAGGTAGACGGGGAGAGTCGCGACGAGGGTTTTTCCTTCTCCCGTTTGCATTTCCGCGATCATGCCGCGATGCAGCGCGATGCCGCCTACGAGCTGAACATCAAAGTGGACCATTTCCCATTTGATCGGGTGATCGTTGACGATGATTTCGCTCCCGCTGAGACGGCGTGCTCCGTTTTTCACGACGGCGTAGGCTTCAGGGAGAATTTTTTCGAGATACTTCGCGCGGGATTTCGGGAATTCGCTTTCAATGGCATGGAAAGCGGCTTTTGCGGCCTCGATCGATGCGGGTGTGGCCAATATGCTGGACGGGAGAGATGGAAATTCTTCACGAAGTGCAGCGAGGCGAGGCTCTAAATTATCCGCGACGATGCGTAGCTCTGCATCATCCATCCGCTCAATCACAGGTCTCGCGGGAGCATCTAAATCGTGATAGCGGGCGAGATGATTCTGCCAATTTCGGGTGAACTCGACGAGTTTTTCGGTAGTTTCACGTTGCAGTGCTTCTTCGATTTCATTGATGCGGGCGACCGTTGGCCGAATGCGGCGCACTTCTCGCTGATTCTTGCTGCCGACGATTTTTTGGAGAATCCACTTGATCATATAAAGTAGGGTAGCTGGCGGTATTTCCCGCTGGCAGGATGGCGATACACTAGCATTTCTGTGGTTGCAAGCGTTGTGAAAGCGGGAAGGTGTTGATTCGTAAGCTCATCCATGGGTCACTATGCCAGAAGATGTGATTTCAACAAAAACAGCAGAATTCAAAGCTGAAATAATTACATGGATGTTTAGCTCAAAAAGGCAGAGCAATTTCCAATTCGAGATATTGCCGGTGGAGACGAGTAGTAACCGTTTGGGCGTTCCAGAAAGTAGGTGAGAGGTGATGAAGTCAGCGTCTTTGGTAATGACTATTGCCTCAGATTGGTCTGCGATCTCAGAAATTAGATGGTCAGCTGTCAAGTTTCCCTCCGACAGATCGAGAGTGTGTTGTGCTTCTTGGCCTAGCTCCCGTAAACGGGTTGCGAGCAGTCGGGGCAGTTGAGCATCTACAAGGAACCTCATGCTGCAGGCAATGATTCAAAGCGTTTTATACGACTCAATCGCGCAGCATAGGCATGGACCGCCCGCAAATCTTCAGCTTCCAAATCTGGATAATCCACAAGGATGTCGGCCTCGCTGGTTTCACCACTCAGAAGCTCCAACAGAAATTCCACCGGATATCGAAGTCCGCGTATGCATGGCTTACCATGGCAAATTTCTGGGGACGTGGTGATCCGTTTGAGTAAATCTTCAGCCAACATGAGCCTAAACTATCTGGATTATTGATTTCTGCAAGTCGCCTAATTCTAAGTGCCATGTGGTTGGAAACCACCGCCACAGATCAAATCGACATTGCTTGGAACCCGCCGTCCACGATCATTTCGATGCCGGTGATGAAGGAGCCGGCCCTAGAAGAGGAGAGGAGCAAAGTCGCGCCGATGAGCTCTTCCGCATTTCCGAAACGCGAGGACGGAGTCTGGCGGAGGATGTCGAGAACGCGTGATTCGTCGAGAACTTTGCGGTTTTGTTCAGCTGGAAAAAGCCGGGAACCAGAGTGTTGACGCGGATGTCTTTATCGGCCCATTCGCGGGCAAGATTGCGGGTCAGATTGTGGACAGCAGCCTTCGATGCGGAGTAAGTGAAAACGCGGGAGAGGGGATTTAAGCCAGAAATCGAGCCGAGATTGATGATCGATGCTGGCTGACCTTCATCGATAAAATATTTCCCGAAAACCTGGCAAGCCCGGAAAACAGCGGAGAGGTTCGTGTCGATGATGCGCTGGTATTCGTCCTCAGTAATTTCGAGAAATGGAGTTGGAGAATTGGTGCCAGCACCGTTGATCAGGATATCTACTTTTCCTGAGCGTTCTAAAACCTTTTCTAACAGATGATGTAGGGAATCGCGCGATGTGACATCGACTGGGACAAAATAGCCCTGCCCGCCGTGAGATTCGATTTCAGCGAGGCGTTGTTCCGCTTTCTCCGGAATCCGTCCGCCGAGGACGACTTCCGCACCCGCGCGGCAAGGCCAACGGCCATCGTGCCACAGAGTTCGCCAGTGCCACCGATGATGACGGCCGTTTTTCCGGAAAGGTCGAATAGGTCTTTGAGATAGGATGCAGTTTGCATGGATAAAGTTTTGGAAGAATCCGTGGGGCTGCCAAGCACCGAATAGGCTTTTCGCACGATTGATGATGACCGATTTGCTTGGTGAAAGATGGAATAGATCTCTGTCTTGATTCCGAGAACGCTCTTCATCAAGGCTTTCAAAGTCAAAATTTCATCACAGAAAATGCTGGAAATAGGCGTGAAGATATGGTTTTGAAAGCTACACATTAATGACGAACCAAGGAGTTACGCCCATTCTCCTTCTCCCTGAAACCTCCATTATGAAAATACACACGACCATTACCCTCCTAACAGGATGCTGCGCACTGACGCTTATTTCCTGCGCCAATCAGAACCTACGCCCTCAGACCAACATCGAAAATCTCGAGCGCCAAGCTCCCGTCACCGGCACTCCCAACGTGGGCCAGCATCAAGCCGGCGCGAATGCGATCCGCTACTCGAATGATCGCTACCGCACCGGTTTAGGTGGCGGCTATGGCTACGGTGGCGGTTATTAATCTCCCTCCAAAAAACGAACATTAACAAACAACTCCACATGAAAGCACTCCTTTTAATTCTTCCTGTTTGCTGCCTCGCTAGTTGTGCCTCGCTGCAAAATGCCAGCGTCGCCGACTACAACGGAGACGGCGCCGTCTCCAATGCCGAATACGTGCAATACCAAAAACAAGCGGACATCCAAGACCGCAATGTCTACACGGAAAGCAACAAACGCCGCAACGCCGTCAATACACTGGGTGACGCCGCAGACGGTCTCGGCGAGGTACACCGCATCCGCGACACATTCCGCGCTTTCTAAGGCTTCCCGATTTCTGATTTTAAAAAGTCTCTCTGGGTTAGTTTTTCCCCCAGGGAGATTTTTTTTTACACTCCATATCAATGTGGCACGGGCGACCTGTCCGTGGCTTTCCCACTCAATTCGGGGGGAAAGCTGTAATTGCCACACTTGATGTCATCATTGCCAAAATCGCTTGGATTCTCGCTTTTTTTGGAAAAACAGAAAATCAGGAAGTTTTTGACAGACAAACATTTTCCTGTGGGGCATTTTCACCTTTGAACAATGGACTCGCCCGTTAGTGAATGGAAACAATGGTTGACCGAAAACGGTCCTCGCTTGCTTCTGTTTGCACGTGGCTGGAGTAATTGTCGTCATGACGCTGAGGATTTGGTGCAAGAAGCGATCTTGCGGATGTGGCATCACCAAGCGGATAAGGGCGGCTCACCGCCGGATTTACCGCTGGTGTTTTCGACAATTCGCTTCTGTGGATTGAATCACCATCGCAGTGAATCCCGCCGTCGGAAACGGGAAGAGTCGGTCATTTATCTGAATGATTTTCAGGATGTCTGGCTGGATCCATTATTGGAAGAAGACGAAGAAGCGCTGACTCTGAGAAATGCAGTTCAAAATCTCAGCGAAAAACTCCGTGAAGTGGTAGTGATGAAATTCTGGGGTGGTCTCACGTTTTTACAGATTTCCGAAACTCTGGCGATCTCGCCAAATACGGCGGCTTCACGCTACCGCTATGCATTAGAACAACTGGCGCAAGAACTGCGCCGAATGAAGGAGGAACGACATGCAAGCGCCTGAAATCCATGAGATCGAAGCGGCGCTTTCCCGTTTAATGCCACCGGCATTGAGCCAAGGTTGCCAGCTAGAAATCGAAACGATGATCGAGGAGCTCGCTGGACCCGAGCCGCAGCAGATCGTGCAGATTTCATCGAATCACCGTTGGTGGATCGCCTCCGGTATCGCCGCAGCAGTGGCGGCGCTTTGTGCGGCTTTGCCTCTGGTGCGCCAAACTCCACCATCGATTTCTGAGTCTCTAGTTTCAAACTCTGCACCTGAGCCAAATGGAGTCGTTCTTGTGAGTGAATCAGACCGCGTTCAATCGGTGACGGATGAGGGTTGGCAGGAAACTTCTGATGGCGCAGTCGGCCACGCGGTAAGTTTTAGTGCAGTCGGAGAAAGCCGTGTGATGGATGAGGAAACGGGAATGCTCATTACGATCTATGAACCACGTGAGGAAGTTTTCTTTAGTCCGACTCAATCGTTTTAATTTATGAAATTCAGCTTCATGGCCTTGCTTTTTTTCGCGCCGATGGTCGCTTCGGCTGAAGAGCCAGTCGTGATGAACCCTCCTAAGTCGTTCATTCCGGTGGTGCGGCCTCATCAAGCGCCGCGAGCTTGGCTTGGATTGCAGGTTGCCAAGCCTGACCAGACGATCACGGCGCAGTTGCCATCGTTGCCACCGGGGATTGGCTTCGTGGTGAAATCCATTGATGGGGATGGGCCTGCGGAAAAAGCTGGTTTGGCGAATTATGATCTCATTTGGAAACTCGATGAGCAGCTGCTAGTCAATGAGTCACAACTCGCGACCTTGCTACGTTTATACAAGCCTGGGGAAGAGATTGCCATCCACGGTTTCCGTGGCGGTAAACATCAAGAATTCAAACTCAAGTTAGGTGAGATGCCCGCTAGTACGAACAATTTTTCAAGCAGTGTCATCGAAAATGCGCTGATGCCAGGAGATCCCATTGGCCCGATGCGAGTGGTGAATGTCGCAGAAAAATCTGCCAGCTTTTCGCATGAAAGTGGTCGTGCCAGTATCCGCCGTGATGGCGAAATCGTGAAAGTGAAAATCGAAAATCCAAAAGGTGAAATGATTTTCGAGAGCGATTTCGCCAAGGACGAGAACTTTAACCGAGTGCCGGAACTCTGGCGCAGGAGAATCGAGGTGCTTAACCGCACTTTGGATCAAACACTGAGCGGGAATATGATCCCAAACCGCCAACCGCGGCCCAGAGTGATCCCTCCTCCAGAGCCATCCAAATTGTCGCAAAATCAGTAGTTGAAACAAAACGAGGCACAGTTGTCCGACTGCACCTCGTTTAATAGAGTTCTCTCTTTATTCGGGGGGCGCACGCTTCCAGCGTGCAATTCCCGGCATCCCGCCGGGAATTCTTAGAATCTCGCATTCGATGAACGCGTCGCGGAGGGGCTTTTCAGCACCC
>JAAURL010000095.1 GCA_012032235.1 Akkermansiaceae bacterium
AAACTCCGGACGGCTCGGAGATCCGTCCCTGCCTTTTTATCCGCGTCCCTGCCTTTCTCTCCCACCATTGTGGGCAGGGATCGCTCTCCGAGAAGAATTCTCACACAGACTTTTGGCAAACGGTATATGGAGTGGAGGGCAGCAGTCGGCTAACGGAACCTGGTCAAAGGGATGCCTGGAAATTTCATGTGGCCGGGCATGGTCAAAACGACGGCAAAGGAAACACAGTTTTTCCGAAGCGGTGTCAATGGGTGGACTTGACGGGGAAGGGTAGAGAGGGCATCCCTTGCGGCATGAAAATCAAACTGATGGGCTTCTCCTTTTTGGCAGCGTGGCACTTTGTCATTGGTGCCTCTGCGCAAGATACGCCACCGCCATTGGCTCCTTTGCCAAAAATTTCAGCAGAAATGAATGCTCCCGCTGCTGCTGCTCCTGCGGATGTCATCGCCTCGGCGACCAAGGCCGTTGAAGAGTTGGGAAATGAGGTGGTGTTAGGCCATTATCAAGTGGCGGTGGAAAAATGAATCCACAGTGGAAAGAGCGGACCGCAAAACGCATCGGTGGCATGGAGGAGTTAGAAAAGCAATTGGACGGCGTTTCTCAGCAAATGGTGCAGCAAGGCATCACGATCATCTCCTTCAGACCTCAGGGATTGCCACGTTCTTTTGAAGTCAGCCCCGGCAGGAAAGTAGAGACGGTCAATGGCGAGCAGGTAGAGAGCCTAGTCTATCATAAATGGCTCGTGCTGATTCCTACGCTCACGCAATTCCGCATTGTCCGTCCTGGTCAGGCAAAGCCAACGGTGATCGATAGCACAGGCTTTCAAGTCGCCATCGCGGATAAAGGGAAAAACAACTGGAGCTTCATCGATGGAGCTGGACTGACCGTCAATGAACTGCGCGGACTATTCGGCACATTACCACAAGATCTCCAGTTCCCAACAATCGAAAAACGCGAAGCGCGATAAATTTGTTAGATATCATTCTATGCCCGCAAAGAAAACTGTTTCGGAATCAAAGTTATTACATAAGAAGCTCATCGATCTATGGAATCGTGGCCAGAGCGAATACTGCGAGGTCCGGGGTTCCAATATTCATGGCCGTGGTGTCTACGCGACGAAGCGCATTCCTAAAGAAGCGAAAATCATCGAGTACGTCGGTGAATTAATCGACAAAAACGAAAGCGAAAAACGCGGAGTTTCTCAACACGCGCATT
Organism: Akkermansiaceae bacterium; assembly: GCA_012032235.1. Taxonomy (GTDB): domain Bacteria; phylum Verrucomicrobiota; class Verrucomicrobiia; order Verrucomicrobiales; family Akkermansiaceae; genus Luteolibacter. Next base: position 1,216 of record JAAURL010000095.1, read on the forward strand.
CCGTAAAAACAGGGGATGCAGCTGTCTATATTTTCACGCTTTCCAGAAAATATGACATTGATGGAAACGTGCCGTGGAATACGGCCCGCCTAATCAATCATTCCTGTAGCCCGAATTGTGAAGCATGGATCGAGGGGCGCAAAATTTTTATCCATTCCTTAAAAGAGATCAAAGAAGGCGAGGAGCTAACTTTTGATTACGGATTTGATGTCGATTGCTACGAGGACCATCCTTGTTTGTGTGGCACAGAAAACTGCGTTGGCTATATCGTGGGGCGAGCACAATGGCCTGAACTAGAAGAACGATTGAAGGCGAAGGCGATAAAGTCTGCTGGCAAGAAAAAGAAATCTTCGTAGGTTTTTCTGATGAATGCGGAATCGCGGCAGCCCACGGATTTTGAAATGGCGGTTTATGATGCTGTGCGTCTAGTGCCAGCAGGGAAAGTGACGACGTATGGAAAAATTGCTGAGCGGATTTCGCGTGGGACAGCGCGCTCAGTTGGCACCGCCTTGGCGAAAAATCCATATGCACCAGAGGTGCCTTGCCATCGCGTGGTGCGGGCAGATGGGAGTCTCGGCGGCTTTTACGGCGAAACCTCTGGTCCCGAAATCGAGAGAAAAGAAAAAATGTTAGTTCGAGAGCAAGTGCCCTTCATCAAACAGGGCAAAGTCGATCCTGTGGCATTTTACTAACGAAGAGATAGCGAGCGCAGATTTAGTTTCGCTCACTTATGAGCTCTCGGTCCTGAACATTCGCTGACTTCTTGATCTCTCTCGGACGCTAAAAACTAATAACTTACCGATTCATCAACTGGATTCCCCACCAAATGAGAGTTCCGGTGGCAGTTAGGAGGAGGATCAGCAGCAATAAACTGCGGCTTTGATCGCGTTGAATGTTGGCGACTTGACCGCGGGAGACCAGTTGGTCGTGCTCATTTCTGCGTCTGCGTTCTGCGATTTCCGCTAGCGGCGGCATGGTGCATTCCCGCTCTTGTTGCTCTTGCGCGAGCTTTTTCGGAATCTTGGCAAACTCCTGCTGACGCAAAAGTAACTGTTGCTCTGCTTCTCGCAGTTCGCTCAGTTCTAAATCTTCTTTAAGAAGAGGGCCACGACTCATGGATGGATAATGAAAACAGCGGGCTATTTAGCAAGATAGATTAGCAACGCCAAGCCACCGAGGACGACAATTGGTAAATTGAAAGCAAAGCCATTGCGGAGATTGGCGATGAATTCAGAAGGCTCCTTTTTGCTGCGTCCCGCCGCACGGCTACTGCGTTTTGATGCTCTGCCGAAAATCGAACCGCTGCGGCTCCCTTCAAAATGGGCTGCGGCTTGATCGTATTCATCAGCAGCGATGTCGATCGCCATCGAGGCTTTCTCAAGTTTTTCGGACAGGTTGTCCCGTGTCCAAGTCTCCGGATTGTATTTCTGAATTTTGTCGAGATGTGCGGCGAAGCAAACGCGGCATTGCTCCAGATCTTCCGTTTCCTGGCGCATTTCATAAAGCCCACGATCAATCAGCGTGAGGGATGCTGTGAGTTTTTCAGTCAGTTCGATCTGTTGGGAAATGAAGGTGCGCTTGCGACTGGTGAGTTCTTCTAGCTCACTTTTTTTCCGTTCTAACTCTTCGCGTTGTTGCTGGATGCGCTCGAGTTCCTCTTGAGCATCCTTCAGTTTGCGATCGTAGTCGTCTTCGCGGCTGGAGCTTGTGCCAGATGGCATTTCCATTTGCGTCGAGCGGATTTTGATGTGGTGAGTGTGTTCGCTAGTAGCAGCCATGATGGGGAGGGGTGGATTCGATGGAGTTCCACTAGCAAGATATATCTAGTAAATCCAGCTAAATAATTAAGTTTTGCTTATTAAATTTCACAAAGATATTTAACTGTTCATTGGAACTATATCTTTTGTGCGATTGAAAATGCCCGCACAACCATCTTCTAACAATCGAGCGACGTGCTCAAAGCCCTCTTTTCCACCGTAGTATGGATCCGGCACATGCTTGTCATCATGCTCGTTGCAAAAGCGGACCAATGGCTGGATCTTTGGATGAAACTGCGTAGTTCGGTCTAGGTTTTTAACGTCGGTATAGTTGGATTGATCCATCGTGACGATGAGATCGAAGTATTCGAGATCTATCTTTTTAATTTGGCGTGCTCGCCCGCTGATGGTGTACCCTAGGCGCTCTAAAGTTTCGCACATCCGGTGATCTGGAGGCGACCCTTCGTGGTAACCCAGTGTGCCTGCGGAATCGATTTCAAAATGATCAGCTTTTCCTGCATCGGCGACTTGCTTGCGGAAAATGATCTCCGCAGCAGGCGATCTACAAATATTCCCGAGACAGACAAACAGCACTCGATAAGGACGTTGATTCGGCTTCACAACGCTTTGTGCCATTGGGGATACGTGAAATCAACTGTGCAATCGAGACTTGCTACAGTAGGTTTCCGCTTCATAAGTCTACTTATGAAAATCCACTCATTCTCCCTGTTGCGACATTAGTGATCGGCGCTGTTGGCGGGTATCTCGTCGCGGAAAATAGAGTATCTTCTCACCAAACTCCCATGGTTGAAGAATCGACAAAACAGTTTCGATTTTCCAGCAGAACGGAAACTCCCTCGACTGAGGAGCTTCGTAAAAAAGCGCCGAATCGAATGACCAGTGCGGAAGGAACCCCGCGAATGCCAAAAAATACCAGTCGCGTTCAGGCCTTGTTGGATTTTTACGCCACACTTTCGGCAGAGGAGCTCGCAGAGGAGGCAAAAAAGTTAGAAGGATTACCACTCGGAGAAAGAATCACCAGTTCGATTTTATTGTTTAGCCGCTGGGCGGAAACCGATCCTACGGCGGCGATGGCCTTTTCTAACACCATGGGAATGGCAGGCGGTTTCGTGAAACCGACGATTTTACAAAACTGGGCCAGTGTCGACCCGGCTGGCGCAGCGAAATATCTTGCGGATAATCCCCGCGAGTTCGCGATGATGGATATGATGGGCGGCAGAGGGGGAGCTGGCGGCCAGAGCCCTTTTTCAATCATCGCCAGTGAATGGGCACGGAAAGATCCAGCCGCAGCCCTAACATGGGCGAATTCCCTAACAATGGGGAAAGAGGCTGCTCTTAGCACGATCATTGGTGAAATGGCAAAAACAGATCCCGCAAAAGCGAAGGAATGGTTAGTAAACCTGAATCCCACCGAGCGGGCTGGAGCTTATCGCTCTCTAGCCACTCAATATGGAGCCAATGATTTCGTTGCTGCTGAAGCATGGGTGCGCACTCTGCCAGCAGAAGACCAGGCGGAAGCCCTGGCTGCTGCGATCGGCGGGCTGGCCAAAAGTAATCCCGCCGCTGCCGCTCAAAAAATCGCCACGATGCCAGCTGGTAACGCGAAGAATCGTCTGATTCCGGAAGTCGTCCAGAGTCTAGCGCGTATCGATGCCCTAGCTGCCGCAGATTTCCTGAAAAAACAGGAAAATGAAGACGTGCAGAGTGATGGAATGCGCCAACTCATGCCTAGCATGGTCGCGAAAGATCCCGCCGCTGCCTACGCCTACGCCAATTCATTTCCTGATGGAAAAGCGCGCGACAGCGCGATCCAATCCTACATCTGGGCGAATAACAAAGCCGCACCCGCTGATTTGTTTATTGCTGCCGAAACCATTACCGATGAAGGAGACCGTAATCGCGCAGCCGGTGTTGCCGCGATGCGCTGGCTGCGTGAAGATCCAGAAGCTGCAAAAAAAGGAATCGCCGCATCCACGGCACTTTCAGATGAGACGAAGAAACAGATTTCTCAAGGTCGTGGCGGATTTGGCGGCGGATTCAGAGGGAGAAACTAAGGCCGCTTTTGCTCCTCCAAGACGAGAAATGCAGAGCCTGCGCCTAGCTCGTCCGTGAGCTCCCGGTCTGCGGGGGAGGTGTAATTTTTCAGGAAATCACGCAAACTTGTTAAGTTTTGCTGACTCATGGCAGGTCGGCTCCAGTTCATCAAATCGGTGAAATTGACATCTGCGGTTAGATCTTGGCGGCCGACATTTTCGTAAATCGCCGCTCCCTCCACGCGGTGCTGCAGGAGATAGCCGCGGACGCTCCCTAGGGGGCGGCATGATAGAGATCTCTCGCCGTCGCCCCGTAATCGATGGTGAGCATTCTCCCTGATTTCCAAAGGGCAGCCAAGCGATTAGATGTTTCTGATAGGATTCATGGACTTCGATCCTCTGGCCGATGGAATGCTCCCGGGAAATCCCGACGAATCCGGTAAATCTCCCGAGGGAAAGAGCGATTCGTGTGCTCTCCCTCCTTCGTCGAAATGGACGGCTATTTCCTGCCAACCAGCGGGAGTTTTCTGAAATCGACGGACGGGAAATGCATCGACGAGTTCGTTCGAGAAGATCACGGCATTCCCGTCACAGGCCGCGAGCACTTCTTTCATCTCCCGATGCCAAATCGCACGATTTCCCAACAACTCACGCTGATGTTTGGCGAGCGGAGCAGATGTTTCCACGAGATGGAGCTGTGTCCGCCAGCGGAGATGCCATGGCAAATTTTGTAGCACTCCAGCGGCTAAAACTCCTTGGCCGGGACCAATTTCGATCAAATGCCGACAACCTGTTTCCCGCATCGCCCGCTGTACCCATGCAGCAATTGCCTTGGCCGGAGTGGCGGAAAGCATGGGGGCTGTGGTGAAATCTCCGCGCTGCCCGACGGAAGAAATCCGGCGAGCATAGTAGCCGCGCTCTGGATCGTGCAGAGCCTGCGCCATGAACTGCTCGAAAGGAATCGGTGAACTGGGGAGCATAGAAATATGAAAACAAAACAACCGCGATTCCTCATGGAGTCGCGGTTGTTTGAAAAAAATCTAGAAAACTCGGATCAGATCAAGCCTTGGCTGCTGCGGTGCGAGCCTTGCGAATGATGCTGTTCACCGTTTCGGATGGCTTCGCGCCAACACCGAGCCATTTGTCCGCAATAGCAAGATCGATGGTGTAGTTCGTGCCCTCAAGAAGCGGATCATAAGTTCCGAGCTGCTCAATGAAACGTCCGTCGCGACGCTTGCGGCTATCAACGGCTACGATTTTATAGTAAGGGCGGTCTTTGGTGCCCTTGCGGTTGAGTCGGATGGATACGGCCATGATAAATTTGTCGTTTACGTTTGCCCGAAAGCCGGGCGGGGGCGGAACTTGGGAGATTCATCACGACTTGCCAAGCAGAATCTTGGAGAATTTTGGCAGATTTCGGATTTTTTTAAAATTTTTAGGCCGGGTTCGGAGAAATCGAAGGTTGAAATCTTTTTCCGAAATCCAAATTTCATGGAAATATTACATCCCGAAATTTTCGACTAAGGCAATACCACTCTTGTTTCGTAAGCGTCCTACGGAGCGCCTCTTGAAGTGGGAGTCGTAGGTTTTGGACTTACGGCGTTTATGACTACGCAGTTTTTTGGAGGCGTGGTTTTTCCAGGCTCTTGGCGTAGGCTTGGGGGGTGTAGCTGGCGAAGGTTTCGGCGGTGACTTTGATCCTGGGCAGTTCTTCAAAAATCCAGACGAGGTATTTCCAGGGATCGATCTGGCGACGGCGGCAGCTCTCGATGAGGGTGTACCAGATGGCGTTGGTTTGTCCGGCGGCTTCACTGCCCATGAAGAGCCAGTTTTTGGCTCCGAGCTTGGTGGGGCGGATGCGCTGCAACAGACCCTGCAATAGAATGCGTTAAAACCGTCATTTCCCTGCATTTAGAAGGTTTTTGAGAGCTCAACTCTATCAAAGGCGAAAGCCGCTGAATTCTTTGGAATTCAACGGCTTTCATTGGTTGCGGGAGTAGGATTTGAACCTACGACCTTCAGGTTATGAGCCTGACGAGCTACCTGGCTGCTCCATCCCGCGATTTGGAACCATGCACCTTTCAGTGCGGAGCGGAATGGTTAAGAGCCAAGAACGCCTGATGCAAGGGAAATTTTGCTTTTACTCAAAGTTCGTGCTTTTTTCGCTGCGCGATGATCTCTAGCCCGCAAATGCCGATGCTTCCTGCTGCTGAGTGGCAGAAGCGTGCAGCAATGCACTCAGCCAGGGCGGAGCGGTATACTTTAGCAGCACGGAAGCGGCGTGATTGTGGCGTGCCGCATCCCGTGGAGGATTTTTTGTTTCAGTATTATCCTTACTCGTTTGCACTGCTAGAGCGATGGCAGCCGGGAGTCGGAGTATTGTTAGATTGTTCGGAAATGGAGGAATCGGAGGTGTTAGTAATTTTCCCTGACAGACATTATACCTTTACGGATGGGGTGCTGTTTGTAGATCCTAAAAAATTGTTGGTTAAGGAGCGCGAGCGATTGAAATGGATCCGCAGTTTGTTAGTTTCTACAAAGAATCGTCCACCGAATTTCGCGTGCCATGGTTTGCATGAATGGGCGATGGTTTACCGCGGGAAGGAAGTGCGCCATGAGAAGACGACTCCATTGCGATTACCACAGGCGGAAATTGATGCGCTCGTTGAGTCGCGAACCATTTGTTGTTCGCATCACGATGCGTTCCGCTTTTTCGCCCAAGAAGCTCGGCCGATGAATCGTTTACAGCCGACGCTGGAGGATCGAATTTTGTTAGAGCAGCCAGGGTGCGTGCATGCGAATATGGATTTGTATAAATGGGCAGCGAAGTCGTTGCCGTGGATCAACTCGGAACTTTTACTGGACTGTTTTGAACTAGCGATCGAGCTGCGTGATCTGGACATGCGGGCCAGTCCGTATGATCTCAGCGCGTGGAGCAGAGAGCCGATTTGTATCGAGACTGTGGAAGGCCGACGGATTTATGAAATAGAACAACGACGGCTAGCCATGAAGGCGGTCTCGCTACGGGAACGCCTCATTGCGGCGTTGGGAAAAGTGAATCTCGGCGACAGGTGATCGCCGTTATACCCCTTGCCAATGCAGCTTTTGCCGCAGGGCCACGTAGAACGAGCTGCCTTCTAACCGAAGCAGATGAAAGGATCTCTCGGCTTTTTTTACTTCGATGCGATCACCTGGCTCAATACGAATGCTATCGCGGCCATCGACGGTAAAAATCATCGGTCCACCATCACGATCTTCAGAAGAAAGTTCTACAACGGAATTATCTGATAGAATAAGCGAGCGTTGGCTGAGACTGTGTGGACAAATCGGCGTGATGACGAAAACACCCGCATTCGGCGCGATCAGTGGACCGCCTGCAGAGAGCGAATACGCAGTCGATCCTGTCGGCGTGGCAACAATCAATCCGTCGGCACGGTAATCATTCAGCAATTCTCCATTCACCCGGGCACGCAGGGAAATGAGGCGTCCAGTTTCACCACGAGCGAGTGTGATTTCATTCAGTGCAGTAAATGATTCCGGAGCCTTTCCATGCCAATGCACCGTCACATCTAACAGAGTGCGAACGCTCGTCGTGAAATAGCCTTTTGCGACTGCTTCCGCGAAGATGTCTAGCTCATCATCTTTACAACTTGTTAGGAAGCCGAGCGTGCCGATATTGATTCCCGCGACAGGTTTCTCAAAACGGCCTAGCCGGGATAGCGCGTGAAGCATCGTGCCATCTCCGCCCAGCACTGCTGCGATTTCTACATGTGCAGAAAACTCGCTCGCTAAAATGCCGCCATCTTCACCTGCGAGCATGGCAGTTTGCTCATCTAGCAAAACTTTACACCCTTGAACCAGAAGAGCTTCCCGGAGTTTTTGCAAAGTGGGCAGCGAACCGGACTTATGTGGATTGACTAGGATTCCGATTTTCACAGTGGCAGAGGTAAAGTGAATTGATTGATCTGGCAAGGAGCGTAAAATTGGCGCGTAAAAATATTTAGGCGGTGAACCGGCATGACAGCATGCTTTGCAACTGCGGGATGATACCATTTAGCTCTTCCACGATGACAAATTCACCATTTTGTCGCCAAGAGCTCAACATCTCGATGAGTGGCTGCCAGAAGAAGCGACCAGATGCATCTTTACGATTAAAAATCACCACAGGTTTATGGGCCATCAGTGGGTGATTTTGATGTTTCAAAATCATCAATGCTAACATTTCCTGCACCGTCCCTGAGCCACCCGGGAAAATCACAAAAGCATCGGAGTGTTCGATCATCACTCGCATCCGGGTGTAGATATCGGGGCGCAGCCAAAAGCTGGATAATCCTTCTGGTAAGCCTTCTAGCTCGATGATGTGCGGCACATTCGAGCCGCCAGTCCATCCGCCAGCATCCACTGCACCACGCACGACCTCGCCCATAATGCCGGAATTTCCCGCGCCGGAAACGCAGCCTAACTGATTCTTTGCCAGCATTTTCCCAAACTCATATCCATCGAGTAAATACGCAGGATCTTTAATAGAGGCGGAGCAAAACACGCAAACATTGCCGGCATGATTTTGAGGTAGTGGCGTCTCAAATGATTTGATCGGTCCTGACTCTTCTTCGGCGATAACGGACTCTGCCATGCACTTATCACGTGCCGCTTCCAATATATCTACGACCACGTCTGTGGACTCTGCCATGAGTAAATAATCGCGGTGATTTTGTTTCACCGTGCCGAGCTGATTTAAGTGAGCCAGGAGATCGAACAATGGATTCCACGAGCCATCTGAGTTGAGCAGAACGGTAGGCTTGCAATGCAGGTTTTCATCCATTGTTTGATAACCGACGAAAATCGAAATCGCCTTAAACAAATCCTCCAACGTCGCTCCCGGAGTGAAGACAAAGGCATGAGACTTGATGATCTGTCGTTCGATATTTGACAGGGAAATTCGCTGGTCGCCGTTTGAATTGTGAATATCCCAGCCTTTGCTGAAGAGGGTATAGAGAAGGCGGGCACGGATTTCGCGGTTTGGGTCTTTCTCGCCACGAATGGTTCCTGAGAGGCTAACTTTTGGCATGATTTGAATAAACAGTGACACAATTAGGACGCGATAGATCGTTAGGTCAACGCATCTAAATTTTTGACCGTAAAAAGGCAAAGGAATGCGGAAAATTGGAATGTCGACATCAGAAATCCCTCATTTATCATTTTTCCAGACATGGATCTTTTTAACACTCTCATTCAACACCCCTTCACTTGGGGTTTATTCCTCGGCCTTTTGCTGACTGCCTTCGTATGGAAATCCGGTTTCACGGCACGTCGCCACATTTCCCGGGAGCTCAAACGCGTGGAGGAGGAGATGAAAAACCTGCAAAATCATCTAAACACTCAGCTGAAAATCAACGCAAGCGGTAATCAATCTCTGCAAGATGAGCTGGAATCTCTTCGCAAACAGAATGAGACTCTGCGGGTCAATCATGCCACGCTGCAACAAAAACCCGGACGTGCCGAGCAGCGGCAGCTCCAAATCCAGGAAATTGCGATCCGAACGATGCGGGAACAAGCTCCCGGCTTCGCTCCCGTTTGGGAAAAGGCCATGCGCCAAGGAGAGGCTGAGGTTGATTCTGCCGAATCTGGACTGATGAAATTGGTTAGGAAAGTGATCCCCGGATTGGCGAATTCCCCTGCTTCCCAGCCTAACACGATCACTGTGGAAGAACTTCCTGATCAGCCTAGATAGGGATTTCCCGCAGCTTCCGCACGGATCGTCGTGCTCAGCCCGTGACCGGGAAATACTTTCGTTTCTCCCGGGAGAATCATCAAATATTTCCCGATGCCATCTAACAACTGCTGATGACTTCCTCCCGGCAAATCTGTTCTCCCGATGGAATCTGCAAAGAGCGTGTCGCCACAGAAAAGCACGCCTGCCTCTTTTAAGTAAAACGTCACACTATCCGGCGAGTGACCGGGAACATGTGCTAAGGAAATTTCTAACCCCACTATTTTTAACGGTTCCGAGATCACGAAATGATGATCGATCTGATAGGGAGCGACTGAAATCGGCATTCCCCACGAACGAATCATGGATTCCAGAGTCAGCTCCTTCGAGTAATTCGCAAAGGCATGAAGTCGCGCTCCCGCTGCCTTCAACGCCGCTGCATCTGTAACGTGATCGTAATGTTGATGCGTCAGCAAAACATCATCCACCCTGACACCACGCTGCGAAACCCACTCCGCAATCCCATCCGGTGCATCAATTAGGAAATTTCCATCCAACGTCTCCACCAAATAACCATTCGTCTGCACGAAACCACCAGTGAACATCGAAATTTTCATAGCCGGAGAAAACTTGATCTCTAGAAGTCGTGAAGGTAAAGAGAAACTGATTCGTCATCAACAACAGAAACGGTTTGGTAGATGATACTCACCCGCGCTGTCGAGAGTATTACAAAAGTAGCTGAGGCGTCTCGCCGCAGGCTGTGTGAGCTGCGTCTCGCAGCGTTCTTCAAAGAAACCAAGTTTCTGGTAAGCTTACCGCGAAACACTGATCCCGCTCCTTAAAATCCACCGAATCAAATCCTGACTCTCAAATCCCTAAGAGACCACAAGATCCCAGCCGCTCCTTTAGCATCTCCTTTCAAGCGCCGCGCGCCGTCTTTGCGGTTTGGGCCGAATCTCTCGCGGGCGGCGGTGAAGGCTTGATTGACGAATTCGCGGCTCCCGATCACTGCTCCGTCGGTGAAGTAGCGGTACTCACCCGCGCTACCGAGAGTGTTAC
>JAAURL010000096.1 GCA_012032235.1 Akkermansiaceae bacterium
CAGCTGGATCCAGACGTTTGGCTTTTTCCTCTTTCACTTCCAGGCGGGCCTCGTTGATCGTTGCGACGAGTCGAAAAGCTACCGAAAGTGGCGCATCTTGCGGCGGGCGTTCGTTGACTTGCTCGATCCGCTCATACCAAGAAGCGACCTCGCGCTCTTGCTCCCAGTCCGCCATTTTTTTCTGAACGTGCCCCAGATCGGTAATGACGCTCATAAACTCCGGATAAGGGAGCTTTCTCTTGTAAAATGCGTAAGCGATGTAATTCCAAAATTCCAAAATATCTCCCGGCGGCATCGGCCAGAGTTCCAGCGGCTCGTAGGTAGTGATTTCCCAGCGCGGAGTGATGCGGACCATGTCGTGATCATGCAGTTCCCCCTCGATCACATAGCGACGATAACGCTTCTCGATTTTCGTAACGAAGTCGGCCTCCTTGTCATCTAGCTCGCGCCCCAGCTTTTCCTCAATGATGTCCAGAACAGGCGTGTCGTCGAATTCGTTAGGCGATTCTGGGAGATCCTCGCCACGGTGCATCCGCTCCATCATTGTCGCATATTGGCAAGCACCCGAGACCAGGTCATCCTCGGCCGTACAGGAGCCGAACCAGCGATTTCCCTGAAGCCGTAGACTCGTGCGGAAAATCCCAGTTTCGTCCTCGACTCGGCCTTGGATAAACAAGTGGTTACCGAAAATTTGCGTTACTGCACCGTCTTTTTGCAGCACATCGCCGCGTTTTCTGGCCTCCTCTGGGAAACTGTTGAGGAAATTGAGAGTCGCTCTATCTGGATTCATCGCTTGAAAAATTAAGATGCTACCGGCCTAGCGCGCAAAGCTACTAGCTCTGCCACACAATGCCGGGGCGCAATGGTATGACACGAAATCCCCAACGCGCAATAAAAACCTTGGTCTCAGCAGGGCAAACGCATTTTAAATTTTGAGAGTTTTTTCGAGGTAGGTGTTGTCCCATCCTGCGCGTTTGACTCTGCCTTTGATGCCGCGGTTGTTGGTTTTTTCTAGGCGGGTGAGGTTGAGCGCTAGGGCACGGGCGGTGCATAGGCCACACCACAGTCTGGCGCAAGATGCGCCAACCACTTTTCAGAAAACACTTTTCGCAATCAGTCTAGGATCCAATCACATTTCCAACAGCATCCGTGTTGGATTTTCTAAGCTCTCTTTGATCCGAATTAGGAAGGTCACAGCTTCCTTGCCATCGACAAGGCGGTGATCGTAGCTGAGAGCTAGATACATCATCGGGCGGATGACGACTTCACCGTTCAAGGCGACGGGGCGCTGCTGAATGGTGTGCATCCCCAGAATGCCGCTCTGTGGAGGATTGAGGATCGGCGTGCTGAGGAGCGAGCCGTAGGTGCCGCCGTTCGAAATGGTGAAAACGCCGCCTGTCAGGTCTTCGAGAGTGATTTTCCCTTCTTTGGCTTTTTTGGCGTAGTCGAGGATTTCAGTTTCGATCTGGGCAAAGGATTTCTTGTCGGTATCGCGTAGAACCGGAACGACAAGGCCTTTTTCCGAGCCGATGGCCACGCCGATGTCGTAGAAGTGATTTTCGATGACGTCGGTGCCGTCGATGCTGCCGTTGATACTTGGCACGTCTTTAAGAGCTTGGGTGACGGCTTTGACGAAGAAGGACATGAAGCCAAGCTTCACGCCGTGTTTCTTCATAAAATCCTCCTGCACGTTTTGCGGAGCTCCATGACAGCGGTCATGTCGACTTCGTTGAAAGTCGTGAGGATCGCAGCAGTTTGTTGTGCATTGACCAAATGAGTGGCGATTTTGCGCCGTAGCATGGACATCTTTTTGCGCGAGGTGCGGCCATTGCTAGTGGTTGCGGGAGCGACGCGTTCAGCAGGACTCACTGGAATGGAGAGATCTGGCTTGATCGGTGTGGCTACAGCGGATGCGGCTTGGGGAGCAGGAGGTGAAGAAACGGGAGGAGCTACTTGCGTGATGGGTGGGGCGGAAACAGGAGGAGCTGCTACGGGAGCGGCGGGAGATGCGACGCTGGAATTGATGGTGGCAATCACTGCGCCGATTGAAACTTCCTCGCCTTCGGGAGTGATGATTCTCAACTGGCCAGATTCCGGGGCTTCGAGTTCGTTAGAAACTTTGTCTGTTTCCAAGGTGACGAGGATTTCTCCTTTCACGACTTGCTCACCGTCGTTTTTCCTCCATCTGGCGACGTTCGCGGAAGTGATCGATTCTCCCGCTGCTGGAACTTTCAGCTCGACGATTCCCCCAGCTCCCGTGACAGAGGCAGGCGCCAAAGCTGGAGCAGGCGCCGCTGCAACCGTGGCAGCGGCTTGGCCGGAAATGCGCGCGATGACGGTGCCGATGGAAACTTCCTCTCCTTCGCCAACTAAAATTTCTAACACTCCATCGCTGGCAGCTTCTAGCTCGTTAGAGACTTTGTCGGTTTCCAGCGTGACGAGGATGTCGCCTTTTGCGACGGGGTCGCCGTTTTTTTTGTGCCAGCGGGCAACATTGGCGGAAGTGATCGATTCGCCTGCGGCGGGAACTTTGACGTCGAGTGACATGGATGAAGCGTGGTGAGAGTTTGAAAACAGTGAATGTTAGACGGTGAAGGCTTGTGCAATGAGGCCTTTTTGCGCGCGGTAGTGCATGGTTTTGGAGCCTTCCGCAGGACTGGAAGCAGTTCCCCGGCCAGCGTAGCGAACCTTGCGGCCAACGACGCGCTCGAGGCGCGGGAAAATATAAGACCATGCGCCCATGTTGAGCGGCTCTTCCTGGCACCAGATGAAGCTTTCCGCGTTTGAGTATTGGCTGGCAATGGCGGCAACCATTTCTTCGTGGAATGGATAGAGCTGCTCGATACGGATGATCGCGGCGTCTTGGATTTCCTTTTCCTGGCGATAGGCGGAGAGATCGTAGAAGATTTTTCCGCTACAGAAGACCACGCGCTTTACATCGGTAGGGTTCGCGAAAGATTTTGTGTCCGGGAGGATTTCTTGGAAACAAGTTCCTTCGAGGAAATCGATTTCTGGCGAGACGGCCTCTGGGCGAGTGAGCAGGCTCTTGGGCGTCATGATGACCAGCGGCTTGCGGAAATTGCGGTGCTTTTGGCGGCGCAGCGCGTGGAAGTATTGCGCCGGGGTGGTAAAATTCCCGACGATCATATTTTTTTCCGCGCAGAGCTGGAGGAAACGTTCGAGCCGGGCACTGGAATGTTCCGGTCCCATTCCTTCGTAGCCATGTGGCAGTAACATCACAAGGTCGCTGGGCGTCTGCCATTTCGACTCAGCGGAGGTAATGAATTGATCGATGATGACTTGCGCACCATTCGAGAAATCTCCGAATTGTGCTTCCCACAAAGTCAACATACTAGGGTAAGAAAGTGAATAGCCGTAGTCGAAGCCCAGTACGGCGAACTCAGATAAGAACGAATTGTGCACGCAGAACTTTGCTTGCGCGGGGTTGAGGTGTTCTAACGGAATGTATCTTTCCCGTGTTTCGTAATCATAGAAAACGGCGTGGCGGTGGGAGAAAGTGCCACGGCGGCAATCCTGCCCTGACAACCGAACGGGTGTTCCCTCTAACAGCAATGAGCCAAACGCCAGCGATTCCGCAAATGCCCAGTCGATCGGCCCACCATTTTCCATTGCCTCAACCCTGCGTGGGATAAAGCGCTTTTCCAGAGTCGGGTGCAGATTAAAACTCGCCGGGATGGAAGTGAGAACACGACCGATTCCCTTCAACATATCGCGGCCAACGCCTGTCGCCACTGGAGCGTGAGTGTAGGCTGGCTGGATGACGCCAGTCGACCCGCTGAAAGCGGTGCGGTCGCCCTCTTCTTGAAGCTTGAGCATTCTCTGATAACCGTCTTCCAGTTTGTCCCAGATCGCTTGTTCTAGAGACTCCACTTCCGCTTGGGAAATGATGCCTTCTGCGACGAGTTGCTCTTTGTAAATTTTTGCAAAAGTCGGCCTGTCGGCAATTTTCTTTGCGATGATCGGCTGAGTGAATGCCGCTTGGTCCGCCTCGTTGTGTCCTTGGCGGCGGTAGCAATACATGTCGATGACGATGTCGCGGCCAAATTTCTGGCGAAATTCCAGAGCGAAAAGGGCGGCCCAGTAAAGCTCCATCGGCTCCTCACCGTTTACATGGAGAATCGGCGCTTCCACCATTTTTGCGACATCTGTCGCATAATCGGATGAACGTGCATCGGCTGGCGCGGTGGTGAAGCCGATTTGGTTATTGATGATGAGGTGAATCGTGCCCCCGGTGCGGTAGCCCTTAAGTTGTGAAAGATTGAGCACTTCTGCAACAGAACCTTGCCCTGCAAAGGCCGCGTCACCGTGCATCAAAATCGGCAAGACCGAGCTGCGGTCCGTCTCCTCAGCGGGAGTGTTGCTCATTTCTGCTAGGATCCGCTGGCGAGCGCGAACTTTCCCCTCAACGATGGAATTGACGGCTTCCAAGTGGCTGGGATTGGCCGCTAGGCTGACGCGGACATTTCCCTCAGCGACTTCGCGAATGCTTTCATAGCCGAGATGTATTCTACGTCACCATCACCCGCGACTAGGCCGGATTCATAGGTAGGAGTGAATTCGTAAAGAACGGTGGTGATCGACTTCTTCACAAAATTCGCCAGCACGCTCATCCGCCCACGATGCGACATCCCCATTTCGATTTCCTTCACCCCTTGAGATGGGCAGGCTTCCAAGATCGCGTTCAGGAGAATCATCGCTCCTTCACCACCTTCATTCGAGAAACGTTTTTCACCGAGGAATCGCTTGCCCAGGAAATGCTCGAAAATTTCCGACTCTAAAACCCAGCATAATGAGTTGAGCTTTTTCTGTGGAGTCGCCTCAGAACGCAGCGCGTGGGTCTCAATCTTTTCCCGCACCCAATGACGAATCGTCGTATTATTGATGTGCATGAACTCGAAGCCGATTTTCCCAGAATACGTTGCCTCCAGTGCAGCCACCATGTCCCGCAGCTTCATTTTATCGCCCTGTCGGAAAAATGAACTCCACACCTCGCTATCCAAATCCCGCTCTTTCAAGCCGAACTGCTCTAGCGCGAGACGAGGATTCCGGTCTGGATATTCCTCCAGCGGATTGATGTGAGCCTGTGTGTGACCGAGTGTCCGGTAATTATAAATCAAACTCACCACTTTCCCGAAAAGCACCAAGTCGGCTTCTGAACCCACAGGCGCTGGGGCGGAGACGGATTGAACGGTAGCAGTTACTCCCTCTTCTTTGCGCTTTAACTGGGCCACGCCGAGCTCAAATCCTTCAAAAAAAGCTGACCATGTGCCATCGACCGACTGAGGTCCGCGCACCAAAGGGCGTATTTTTCTTCTAATAAATGAGCGTTCTGGCGCGGAGAAACCGAAGAGTTCATGAGAAATGATTAAAATGAGGTGCAGGAAACATGAATTTATCGCTTGGCCCACCATGCACGGCACTTCATTAAGGGGCGGGTTCTGCCGCGTCAATCGCGGAGGTATGAATTTACGGACTAAATGCCATGATCGAAGTCAATCAACTCACCAAACGATACGCCCGCCACGAGGCCGTCCGCGGCATCTCATTTTCCGTAGCACGTGGGGAGATTGTTGGATTTCTAGGGCCAAATGGTGCAGGGAAAACCACGACACTGCGAATGCTGACTGGCTATCTCCCGCCAACCTCCGGCACCGCCACCATCGCAGGATTTGATATTTTCCGCCAATCGATCGAAGCACGCCGGAAAATCGGCTACATGCCGGAAAATGTACCGCTTTACGAAGACATGCGCGCCCGGGAATACCTCAATTTCCGTGCCCAGCTCAAAGGGTTAAGCGGCGCTGACACCCGCCGCCGTGTCGGTGAAGTCATCGACATTTGCGGCCTCGGTAATGTCCGCCGCAAAATGATTAAAACCCTTTCCAAAGGCTACCGCCAACGCGTCGGCCTAGCAGATGCACTGGTCCACGACCCGGAACTCTTGATTTTAGACGAGCCTACCAACGGCCTCGATCCCAACCAAATCCGCCAAATCCGCGAGCTCATCCGCCACCTGGGCCAATCCCACACAGTCCTCATTTCCACCCACATTCTGTCAGAAGTGGAAATGATTTCCGACCGTGTCATCATCATCGATAGCGGTAAAATCAAAGCTGCCGATACGCCCGCCAATCTCATCAGCGAAATGCGCAGCGCCGGGCGCATCCAGGTCGAAATCCAAGCAGATCCCCAAGTGGCCTCCGCCGCGCTCAATCGCCTAGACCGAGTGAAAAAAGTCACTCCTGAGCCACTCGATGGAGATTGGACCCGCTACACGATTTGGGTCGATTCCGGCACCGACTCCCGCGAACACATCTCCCAACTCGCAGCTCAATACGGTTGGCCGCTTCGTTCCCTTTTCCGCCATGTTCCCACATTGGAAGATGTCTTTGTCGAGCTAACACGGAAGGATTGATTTTCCAGTCTTCTGGGGCTTTGAAGAGCCGTGCACACCGCGCAATTTCAATTTTAATCCGCGAGCCCTTTCGCATAAACATCGTCTTCGGTAAAAACGATCGTCATCGGGCGGCAGCAAACTTCGCAATCATAGTCCACCTCCGTCGGCATTTCATCCGGGTGGGGCATCGCGACTTCAAAAACCTCAAAACAAGTTGGGCAGGTCACTTCAGCTAGTTCCATCTTGGTTTTCAATTTGACCCATGGGAGATTCAGCGTCCAGAGCGAAAAGCTCTTGGTCCAACTACCCTCCCCGATTTCAGGTCATTAAAACATCTCGACTTTTTCCATAAAATCGTTATGTGTAGGGGTATTATGATGTCGATCACTTTTCATAAACCTGATGGCACGCCTGACGATTCTTCTCCTTTAGCAGCGAGTCGCTTGGTGATGCCGGTGAAAAAAATGGGTCCTCCCGTGCGAACTGCGATTCCCAAAGCGACAGATCTCCCGAATGAGGAAAACTCGGCTCCTATTTTGGCGCCTATTGCCTCACCGGTCGTTCAAAAAATTCACCCAGAAATCCGCGAACCGGAGAAATTAGAATCCCCACCAGCTGCTCCCAAAGCGGGCCGCGGGCCAGTATTACCAGCTCCTCAACCAACGACTGAAGTATTCAAGTATAAGGATGTGGAAGTGACAAAGCAGACAATCAGCGAAGGAATCCAAGTTCCAAATTTCGGGACTCCTCCCAAAAGTGCTCCTGCGCCATTTGAGGTGAAGTCATTCACCCCTAAGAAATCGCCAGTGAAGCCATAATCATCTAAGTTCCACAGGTGAAGATGGCGACCATTCACGATACCGAAGTGAATGGCAGCCACCCTGTTGATCTTTTTGGAAGGCAGGATTGAACGTTTAGGAATCCCGATTCGCGGCAAACCTCAAAATTGGTTTGCAGAAAGCGCTGATGGAGATCATTCCGTTTGAAACCAACGAGCTTTAACAACTGGCAGCTTCCTGTCTCTGTTTTCCGTTCAGAATTTTTCGAAACCATGTTCTACCTCACTACCGCCATTGACTACACGAACGGCTCGCCACACATCGGCCATGCTTATGAAAAAGTCCTCGCTGATGTGATTGCCCGTTATCGTCGCCTGCGTGGCGACGAAACGTATTTCCTAACAGGCGTGGATCAGCATGGCCAGAAAGTCCAACAGACTGCGGAAAAAGAGCGAGTCTCTCCAGAGGAATTCGTCAAACGTACCACGCAGAAATTTTCCGCTTTGTGGGAAAAACTCGATGTCAAATACGACGGCTGGGCCGAAACCATCGACGAGCGTCATAAGCACTGCGTCCGCACCATCCTAACAGAATTAAAAGATCAAGGGCAGCTCTATAAAAAGACCCACTCAGGTCACTACTCTGTCCGGCAAGAGCAATTTCTCCAAGACCGGGATCGCGATGAAAGCGGAAACTTCGGTCCCGAGTGGGGAGAAGTCGTCGAAATTGCGGAAGAAAACTGGTATTTCAAACTCAGTGATCACACCGATTGGCTCAAGAATTTCATCGAGACAAATCCAGATGTGATCATCCCTCACTTCCGGGTGGCGGAATTGCTCAATGCGCTAGAAAAAAACTCCGGTCTCGATCTATGTATTTCCCGCCCGAAAGAACGCCTGCGCTGGGGTATCGAATTTCCCTTCGATGAAAACTATGTCACCTACGTTTGGTTCGATGCACTGATTAACTATATTTCCTTCGCTGGCTATCATGCCGCGCCGGGTTCTGATCTCCCGGATTTTCATCAACTCTGGCCATCGAACAAACGCCCGGTCCACATCATCGGGAAAGATATTCTCATTCCAGCTCACGGCATTTACTGGCTCTGCATGCTGCATGCGATGGGCTTCACGGATGAGCAAATGCCGATTCTGTTAGTTCACGGGTGGTGGAACATCCGCGGCCAAAAGATGGCCAAGTCCACCGGCAACGTGATCGATCCTAACGAGCTTTCTAATCAATTCAGCGTCGAAGCGGTGCGCTATTACCTCGTCCGCGACATCGTCACCGGAAAGGATTCTGACTTCGACCTGGATCGCCTAGTCATGCTTTACAATACGGAGCTCGCCAACGAACTCGGAAATCTCTGCAACCGCGCGCTGAACATGAGCCAGAAATTTACCGCAGGAGTTTTAAATATCGGCGGCCCACTAGCCGAGGAGGAAATCGCCTTGCAGAAATCCCTAACGGATTCTATCGCGGACTATCAAAAAGCGATGGATGAGTTCGACATTTCCAAAGGCCTGGAAGCGCTGAGCCGTCACATCGTCTATTGCAATCAATACGCCGAGCGCATGGCTCCTTGGAAGCTTGCAAAAGATCCAGCCAATACAGACCGCGTGGCGACGGTTCTCTATCATTTAGCAGAAAGTCTCGCCCACGCCACCGTCCTGATTTCTCCAATCCTTCCAGATGCTGCGGAGAAACTCGCCAGCCAGCTCAATCGTCCCGATCTCACGGCGCTGAAACTTTCTGATCTAAAATGGGGACTCCTCACCGATGGGCACACCATCAGCCAACCCGCGCCGGTTTTCCCGCGCATCGTCTTGGAAAAAGCTGACTGATTTCCGGGAGCGCCTCACGGCTTAGGCTTAAAATAGACTCTAGCCTGAGAAGAATTCTATTGAGAAGAATTCTATTTGACTTCATGTATAGAACGACACATTTTGTGTCTATTGCGAATCATTAAAGAATCATTTCTCAAAACGGTAATCCCTTCCAATTCCAAGGCTGGCAAGTGGCTTGAAGCGTGGCGATGTATCACCAAATCTGCCGAGTGGAAAAGTATCAGCGATGTTCGTAAAACTTATCCTTCCGCTGATTCCGTGAAAGTTGAGAGTGGGAGAACAGTCACCATTTTTAATGTTTGCGGGAATGATTACCGTTTAGTTACCGCGATTCATTACAACTGCCAATGTGTTTATACACTGCGACTTCTTACCCACGCTGAATACGATAAAGATCATTGGAAAAAGAACCTATGAAGACCAAAGAAACTTACCAATTTGCTCAAATGCCAAAAGACTACTCGGGGCTTTGCCGTATGTTTTTGCCGCGGCCGATTCATGATAGCGTGGGCTACGATCATACCGTTGAAATCGCTGATGTTTTTGCGGGTTTTGAGTATCAGATGACAGATGACCAAAACGATTATTTTGACCTACTCTGCGATCTAATCGAAAAACGCGACCGAGAATCTACGAAGTCTTCTAAATTAAGAGCATTGGATCTCTTAAAGCATTTGGCTCATGAGCACTCATTATCTGGAGCAGATTTTTCAAGAATTCTCGGGAAAACAACATCGCTAGGTCCCATGATTTTACGTGGTGAACGGAAACTAACTGCCAATCACGCAGTCTGCCTTGGTAAATATTTCGGTCTTCGCCCAGATGTATTTCTGTCCTGATTTATCAATTTAAAGACTAAATCTGCACGGTCGAGCTTCATCAAGACTCCGACCTTACGATTTTTATCCATCGACATTTTCCCACTGCTGCTTCGTATTTCCGCCGTGCCGACTGTCCAACTCAAGTATCAAACGTTTCATCCCTCGATCTGGCCGAAAATGGTTGGCGAGGTTTCCCGCGATGCCACGCCTGGCTCGTTCGTCCTCGTTTTGGGGAAAGAAGGGACGCCGTTTGGGTGGGGATTATGGAACCCGAAATCCCGGATGCCGCTGCGAATTGTGAGTCATTCTTTGGAGGAGCTGGAGGAGGAATCATTTTTTGAAAATGCCATTCGCGCGCGGCAAAGCTCCGTCGGGAGATGCTAAAGCTGGACGGAGAAACTGATAGTTATCGCGCGATTCATGGCGACGCTGATTTCATGCCGGGAATTGTCGCGGATAAATTCGCCGATGTGCTTTCCGTGGAAATCACGAATCTAGCCGCCTGGCAGCGTTTGCCCAAATGGCTGCCGCTTCTCCACGAATGCTTTGATACGAAGCGCGTCATCGTCAGCGTGGACAATGATTTAGCGAGGATCGAAGGCATCCCGCGCTTCGGCGGCGTGGAATCAGATAAAGTGCGTTCAGTCAAAATCCGGGAGCACGGCATTCGATACGAAGTGGATTTCAGCGCAGGTCATAAAACCGGATTCTTCTGCGACCAACGCGACAATCGAAAAAAATTCGGCGCACTGGCTGAAGGCCGCACCGTGTTAGATTTATGCAGCTACACTGGCGGATTCGCCATTTCTGCCGCGCTGGCTGGAGCCACGGAGGTGACTGGCGTCGATTTGGATGAAACCGCCATCGAAATGGCAAAGCGCAATGCGAATTTAAACAATACTCGCGTCAAATTCACCCATGCGGATGCCTTCACCTGGGCCAGAACGATGATCGAAAATGGCCGGACTTGGGATCTCGTCATCGCCGATCCACCTAAATTTATTCATGGTCGGGAGGACGAAACGGGCATCGCGAAATATGCAGATTTAAACAAGCTCGCGCTGCAACTCGTCGCGCCAGAAGGACTCTACGTCACCTGTTCCTGCTCCGGCCAGCTCGGTGCTGGGGAATTTGAAAGGATCGTCATTTCCTCCGCCCATCGGCGTGACAAGCGCTTGCAAACTTTCGACCGCACCGGAGCCGGACCGGATCACCCGACCCTGTCGAATTATCCAGAGTCACGCTACCTCAAGGTTTTGTGGTCGCGGGTGATTTGATCTAGAGAAGTCAGATTTTATCCACGCTCTGGCGGTAAATCTTATTGCCAAGCTGCCGGTGCTTTGTTCCCTTTTGCGTAGTTATGGCTAATCCGACCAATGTCCTCTCCAGTGGAATCGAAATTATCGGTTCTATCCGCTTCTCCAATGACATGATCATCGATGGTAAAATCGATGGTGAAATCATGTCAGACAAAGGCAAAGTCACGATTGGTGAAAATGCCAACATCAAGGGCGACGTCACAGCTGGCGAAGTCAAAGTCTACGGTAAGGTCGAAGGCAAAATCACTTCCCAACGCTGCG
>JAAURL010000097.1 GCA_012032235.1 Akkermansiaceae bacterium
AGCTAGTCAGGGAGATCCCAGGTCCGCGAGATCAACGGCTATTCATCAAGTCGTATTCTCCCGAAAATCGTGCGGGCAGCTCGTTTGTTCAGACTGCCAGCGCATCATCCCTTTAAATGAAAATCTTCATCTGCCGCAGCAGGGAGCGGCGCTGAAGGAGTTAGGCTTTGACCCAGAAATGATGCATGTCCACATCCACGCGTCTTGTGAATCCTTTCAACGCTGTGGAGTTTGTGAAAATCAAACTGCCGCAGCGGCAACGGGATCTCCTACGGTCGCTTACAGGCAGGGATCGCTCTCCGAGCGGTCCACCTGAGGGCTCCGGACGGCTCGGAGATCCGTCCCTGCCTACATTTTCGAGGTAAGATCACTCTTGAGCGATTTTAGAGATGCTCCACAGTGGCCATGTGCGAATCGAAATCATCAACACGGGAACCGAGCTACTATTAGGAAACACACTCAATACTCACGGTGCTTGGTTCGGCCGGGAATTGTTCAAGCTCGGCCTGCGAATTTCACGTCAGACCACCGTGCCAGATGGCGATGCGATTCGCGATTCGCTAGCGGAAACCTTGCAGCGGGCAGATGCTGTGATTGTTACTGGCGGGCTGGGGCCGACGAGCGACGACCTGACCCGGGAAATTACCGCAGAAGTGTTAGGCTTAGATCTCATCACAGATGAAGCAGCGTTGCGCTCGTTAGAAAATTTCTTCGCGCTTCGCGGTAAGCCGATGGTAGATGCAAATTTGAAGCAAGCACTCTGCCCAGTGGGCGCGGATATTTTACCGAACCCGAATGGAACAGCGCCGGGGATTTATGTGCCGCCACAGCTCAATAGAAAATCGAACTGCGCGGTGTTTTTGCTGCCTGGTCCACCTCGTGAGCTCTATCCGATGTATCATCAGGAGGTTGCGCCGCGTTTGCGTGCTCTGGCTGGAGTGGAAGCAGCTCATGAAGCTTTGGTATTGAAATTCACAGGAATTGGCGAAAGCGATTTCCACGATGGGATCGATGCCAAGTTGGCCGCAGTGCCGGGATTGGAACACGGGTATTGTGCACATATAGGTGAATTGGATTTACGCCTGATCGGTAATCGACAGGCTTTAGAAAAAGGAAGAGAAGTGACGCTTGATCGATTTGAGCCATTTCTAATCAGTGATGATGAAAGCTCGTTAGAGAAAATAATTGTTAGTCTACTAGCAAAGCGCCGGCTTAAGCTCGCCACCGCAGAAAGTTGCACGGGTGGGCTGATTGCGAACCGAATCACAGATGTTCCCGGCTCCAGTGAGGTCTTTACTCACGGTTTTGTAACTTACGCAAATGCGGCGAAATCTGATTTGTTAGGCGTTTCTCCCAGCGATATCGAAACGCAAGGCGCGGTGAGCGAGACCGTAGCACGTCAAATGGCAGAAGGAGCACTGCGAGTCAGTGGTGCTGACATTGCGATTGGCGTCACAGGTATTGCCGGGCCGAGTGGCGGTAGCGATGAGAAGCCAGTCGGCACAGCGTGGATCGCTGTCGCTCTTCAGAATGAAGGCACAGAATCGTTCAAAGTGTTCCACCCTCGGAATCGTAAGGATTTCAAATTATCAGTCAGCCAATCGGCCTTAGAGGCGGTGAGGAGAAAACTGAAAGAGCTTTGAGCTGGGAGACTGCTTTCCTACTTCGCGGGAATCTCCTTGGTAAATAGATCTTTGAGATAACCGGCTGATAGGACTTCAGGTGTGATGATCGGATCTTTTTCCGGAACGAGGAGAACGTTTACAGGAATCGCGCTGCGACCGAGTTCTTGGAGTTTTTCTTCGATCGCTGGGTTTGGGCTCGTTTTATCGGCTTTGAGTGCGACGATGTTTTTTTGCTTCATCAGCTCGATGATTTCATCCGTGTAAGCGACTTTCTTATTCACTTGGCAGGTGAGGCACCACTGCGCGGTGAAGTCGATGTAAACGGGCTTGCCTTCTGCGAGCAATGCATCAACTCGCTCTTGTGACCAGGGTTCCCATGTGAGCTTCGATTTCTTCGGAGGCATCGCTAAGACAAAACCACCAATGGCAAAGAGCAAGGTCAGCAATACAGCAATGCGGCGAGTGCGCGATGCCAGATGTGGCAAATTCCACCGACCATAAATCCACGCTGCGATGGCGATGAGACTGAGGCCAAAAATCGGGCCGAGTAAGTTTTCTAACAAAATCTGCGTAGCGTATACCCATAACAAGTAGCCTGCTGTTGCAAAGAGCAGAAACGACATCGCTTGCTTGAAGCTTTCCATCCAAGCACCAGGGCGTGGGAGTCGATCAATGAGTTTTGGAAATGCGGAAAGCGCGAGGTAAGGCATAGATAAACCAATGGCCATGGCAGCAAACGAAGTGAAAAATTGGAATGTAGGTAGTGCTATTGCCTTGCCGATCGCTGGACCAAGAAGTGGTGCTGAACATGGCGTCGCAACAACCGTTGCAAGAATGCCCGAGAAAAACGAACCACTGAGTCCCTGTTTGGACTGCAGAGAGCCACCAATCGAGGTTGCGGAGGTGCCGATTTCAAATAAACCGAACATGCTCAGCCCCATGGCAAACATCAGTAACATGAGTGACATGACGACCCATGGACTCTGCAATTGATAGCCCCAGCCGATCGAGCTTGAGCCCCCTCCGGCAGCTAACCTAGCAGCGAAGAGAATCCCACTTAACACCGCAAACGAAGCCAAAACTCCTAGCGTAAATACAATGCCGTGCAGCACGATTTTTTTCCGATCATTGCCTGCTTGTTGCACAAAGCCCATGATTTTCAGGCCGATTACCGGAAACACACACGGCATCAAATTGAGGATCATTCCTCCCAAAAACATCAGAAACAAATTTACCAGATAAGCAGAAACCGGCAGCGGCTTCGGCGGTGGACTGGAGATTGTGGTTTCCGAAATGATGACGCTTGTCGAGCCGTTCAAAATTCCTGATAGGGATTTGCCTTGTGGAATCGGTTGATCAAGCGCGTCTTTCTTAGCGCGTTTTAAATCGATGATCCAGGCATCTCCGTCGCGGGAGATTTTTCCACCAGCGCTTGCGGCATTGATATAAGGTTGGTTTGGGATGAAATCTTTAGGCTCGCCAGGAATTGCGCTGGCTGGAGAGATGCGTAGTTGAATGTCTCCACCGTCGGATTGCGCGGTGAATTTTAGCGAGGAAATACTAGCGGGTTGATTTTTCCGAGCTGTTTCAAAGAGCGTAGCTTGTGCCGCATCTAACTCCATGGTCGCAGCGACCGGCAAGGTGAGTGACAGTGTTTTATCTTCGTTGATACAGCTTTCTTTGCAGATTTGCCATTTCGCATTGGCGATAATCTCTACGCTTTTCCCGATTTCCAGAGAGGCAGGGGCTTCGATTTCGACGAGAAAAATGGGACTGCCGGAATAGATAAAAACTTTTGCCGAAGTAGCCGTCTTTTACTTCAGGAACGGGCCACTGGATCGCGCCTGCGGTGAAGCCAGCTGGGAGCTTCCAATCGATGCTGGGCTCTTGCTCTACGCCGCCAGAATTCTGATAGTAGCTGTGCCATTGGTCGGGATGGGAAAGTTGGAGTGCTATGGAGAACGATTGTCCCGGCGCGATCACTTTTGCCTCAGAAACCAAAGTTGCGACAGATGCTATACTGCCGCCGGGTTTGTCTGTTTGCCCAAAAAGATTGGAAGCAAACAGTAGAATAGCAATGAAGTAGAGGCGAAGCTGATGCATAAAAAGTAAGCGATACCACTCTACGAGTGATGGGAGAAAAAGTTCATCCCGATAAATAAAGTCGGGTGGATTGTCATAAGCAACTCAGCGCCCGAGGATGCTCTTCGATTGCTCGATCGTGAGCGAGCGGCGTTCTCGATAGTCGATGATGTCTGGCTGGTTAAATACTTTACGACGATTTTCGATTTCCGCGTTGTTTGGCTTTCCGATCTGAGCCGATCTGGCTTCACGAGCTGCGTTGGTAGCGTAAGCGTCAGTATCGTAGTTGTTTGTCTCGTAGCTATCCAGAGCTTCGCGTGCGCTCTGGCCTTGTTGAGAAGCGGTTTTTTGGAAACGGCTGCCATCGGTATTTCCGCTGTAGGATTTGCGATCGTAATCTTTATTTCCCCACCAGGATTTTTTCGCGTATTCGCCCTTCTTATATTCCTTTTTGTTGAAAGCTTTTCGGAACTGGCTGGCTTCGCCTTGGCTTTCAAACGAGCTGCGCCTATCCGATTGAGCTTTCCAGTTTCCGTCGGCATCTTGCTTGTAGCCGTGATTTTCGTCTAGACGTTGTTGCAAGCTTTTTCGCTCTGGGGTGGAGGAAATTTTTTCGGAATTGTTAGCGCATGAAGCGACTAACCACAATGATAGCAGTGAAATGATTCTGGGAATGTTCACGGTTGTTGGGCGATCACTTGTTCGAGTTTTGGATTGGGCTGTGCGCCGTGTTCGAGTGCTTGTTGGTAGTATTCTTGTGCTTGTTCGAGACGTTTGTCATTGGCGCACAAGAGGGCGAGATTGTAATGGGCATCGCTCGATAGTGGATCTGCAGAAATCGCATCTTTATAGTGCGCCTCTGCCTCTCCGAGATGTCCTAGCTCTAGGGCGATGTAACCTAGCAGAAGGTGGTTTTGCGCGTCACTTGGCTCCAGCTCGGCTGCTTTTTTGAGTGCTTCTTCAGCGCCGGGCAGATCACCTAGTGTTTTTAGAGAAAGGCCTAACATGCGATGCGCGTACGATTTATTCGGATCTAGCTCTACCGCCCTGCGGAAGCTATCCGCTGCGGCAGTCGCATCGTCTAATTTTAAATTCACCACCCCTAATTTGCAGAGTGCGTCGGTATGTCCCGGGTTTTGTTCGATGATGAGCTGGAATAATTCTCTGGTCGTGGCGTAACGCTCCGCGGCATAGGCTTTTTCTGCAGTGCGTTCGAAAACTGCGATGTCGCGATTTAGCTCAGTGGTGTTCGCGCCGACTCGCTTAGGATCTTGGGCGAAGGGCGAAACAAACTCGCCATCGACTTGATCGTTGGCAATCAGTCGTTGTTCGTCGGGAGTGAGCTGTACGTCTTGACCATCTAATAGTTGAACTGCTTCCGCGATGCTATCGTCTTTATTTGCCATTTCTTTGGCGGCTTCGATCAACTGTGTCGTTGCTTGACGGCGCCGCTCTTGGACACGCAGTTGGCGGTGGATGATGTCGCGTAGAACTTCCGCTTCGGCTGGATCGATTGTGGATGATTGTTGGTCTGCAAGTGCTTTGGTTTCGCTTTCGAGACGATTTTTGAGTTCTGTTAAGCGCTCATCTTGTTCGCGTCGCTCTTGATGCAATCGGTTGATGCGTGCTTTTGCGATGGCGAGGTCACGTAATCCTTCGACGACTTGGTCCTTGGTGGCATTATTGTCGATGTTGAGGCGCTCCACTTTTTCATTTGCCTCGCGGAGGTCTTTGGCGAGGCCCATATTTTGTTGGATGAGATCATTGATCCGGCCTTCTTCGTTGAGCTTGAGCATCGCACTCATCTGCTCACGCTCTAACAAAAGTGAATCTCGCTCACTTCGTAGTGCTGAAAAAGCATCTTTGCTTTCTTGCAGTTCGTTCGTGAGGCTGGTGATGCGTTCATTTGCTTTGGCGAGCTCTCCGCTTTTCGCTTCGAGTTCTTTTTCCAACGCTTGGAGCTGTGCACGCTGACCTTCGACGACGGAGTTGGTAATATCGCGCTCCTTTTTGATGTCGCGCTCTAGGTCGGCACGTTTTTGCTGAACGATTTTTAGATCTGCTTCTAGCGCGGCATTTCGAGCGAGTGCTTCGGTGTGGGCTCCACGGCTCTGTTGCAGTGCCATTGCCATGGCTTGGCGTTCTTGTTCTAGACCTGAAATTTTTTGGTTGAGTGCAGTTAATTCGCTTTCCGCAGGGCTTGCGGCCAGGCGGCTGCGGAGTGTCTGGAGGTTGTTTTCGGCAGCATTCAACTGAGACTGAAGGAGATCGCGTTGGCGGGCGATGTCACGGATGCGGGACTCATTTCGTGAGGCTTCTAGGCTGTCTTTTGGCGGAGTTGTTTGCGGTGGATTATTTTTCGCGAGTTCGCGCAGGCGTTTCACCTCCGCCTCGGCTTCTGCAAGGCGGCGAGTCAATACTGGATCCGCCTGTAAAATAGTCTTGGGCGGTGCAGGTGTGGGTTTTGAAGGGGTGACTTCAACAGGTTGTTTGATTCCTCCTTCTAGTTCCGCCACCGCGCGGCCACTTTTTAGGCGTTGCTCATCGGCTTTCGGCTGAATTTTTTCGAGTGCTTGTTGGTTCAGCTCGATGCGTCCTTTCACCATGGATGACTTCCAATCAGGATAGTAAATGCTGACATTACTGAACATTTTCTGTGCCTTTTTGAGGTGTGCAGCTGCTCCGGCAAAGTCGCCTTTCGCTTCGAGTTTTTCAGCTTCGCGAGTGGCGAGGTAGCCTTGAAAGTAGACGTCGGATGGATCGAACTGGGCAGGCGAAACTGGAGCGGCAGGCTGCGCAAATGCAGCTTCCGGCATGGCAGAAAGGAAAAGAGTGCCAGTCAGACCGACTGCAGTTAGGTGCGGTTTTTTCAATATCCAGTCGAACATCGGATGGGGAAACTAGCCATAAGCCGCTGCCGGAGCAAGCGAGATTCCCCGTGCTGGCTGGCAAATGAATGATGGTCATTTTTCATGGATCTGATTTCCTACATTTCAGCAATGACCACATTTACTGCAAACGCTGATTACGAAGACAAAGATAGCGACCCGATTCACTTGCAACCGGGTGATGAAATCACCGTGGGCCCGGCAGACCGAGTCTGGCCCGGCTGGGTCTGGGCTGAAGATCGTGATGGGCGTGATGGCTACGTGCCGGAGGAAATTTTAGAGCCATTAGGCGAAGGTCGCTATGCTGCCATGGAAGTTTACGACCCCACGGTGTTGACGATTAAACGTGGCGACCGCATCCAGTCGATCCGTCAAATCCACGGATGGCATTGGTGCAGAAACGAACAGAGTGAAGAAGGGTGGGTGGCTGGTTATCTGCTCAAGCCGCTATAAAATCTCGGTTCATTTCCGATGCTTGAAAAATGTTAGGCTATAGCCCGATGCAATAGGGCGTTGAATTTTTGAATTCAAGGCGTTGGTGAGTCCATCATGATCCAATATTTACTAACAATTTTTTCAATAATCACACTCTGTTTTGCTTCTATTTTTATAGGGACATTGAGGCGCAAAATGAGAGATCGCTTTTTCGATCTTCTGCTTTCGATGCTTTGAGTGAGTTCCTTTTCCAGTGGACTACCGGCCTTAATGTAGCCATAAATCACTGTTTCGGAAAATTTATTTGTTAGTCTATAGCAACGCCATGCAGTTTTGTCTTCAAATTCATCGATGTATTGATAACCATTTTCAGCATAGAGACGGAAATCCATTGGTTCTCCTATGGGGCGTTTTTGGGAATACTCATCCCAGTCCATGGGCTGGTAATGTATCATGGTTTCCCAGTCCACTTTCGGTTCACCAGTTGATAAAATCTCTAGATAGGCACTCGATATTTTTCCATCACTTAGTTCACAGGCACCAGCCCAAAAATTTCCAAGAGATTCGTTTTGAACATAATCGAAGTTTGGAGGTTTGTTTGTCATTGGGTTCGCGACAAGAGGACGATTTTTATAGTATTCTTCCATTAGTGGGCGAACGCGTTGAGGGTGGCGAACGTGACGAATGAGCTCATCGATGTTAGTTGCTGAGAAGTAACCGCGCAAAGCGGCTGTCATTTGATCCATTTGCATGGCAGCTGCATGGTTCGCATCGAAATGATTAGCCGCCCTGTCAGTGCTGGCTTGTACTTGAGTCGATTTTGGGGCGGCTTTTACCTCAGAATTCTGGATTTTTGCATCGCTTGATAGCCATACTTTGACCATAATCCCGCAATGATAAGTACTAGGCAAACCATTGCACCACTACCCGCATACCACTTCCAAGGTATTTTTTTGAATTCTGTTGTTTGTTCGCCCCACTGACTTTCCAAGAGAGGTTTTTCCTCTTTTGGCTGAGTAAGTAGGGTTTCGATATTTGGTTCGAAAGTCCGGGTTTTGATATTGATGCGTTCTGGAATATCAAGCCTATCAATTTCCGGTTTTTTACCACTATTGGGAATTGCATCATCTAGATGATCTAGGCCAGATTCCTCTAAGCGTGAATTTCTGAATTTTCGTGGCTGGAAGATTTCCGGCTTTGTTTGTGGTGGATTCACATTCACAGACACTCTGGGTGCCGATTTCTCAGGCTTTTCTTGAGAAAGAGGCTGTGAACAAGCCCGGCATTTGAACCGCGCAAAATGGCGAGGCGGAATGGAACGTTCGGTGATTTCGATAACGGGATAATCTGTATCGAGCAAAAATGATTCAGTGCAAAAGCCACACTTGATTGTTAGACCGACCCACCAGCGAGAATTGGTGGGTGATATTGGGCTATCCGCAGTATTTTCACGAATGATACGTTCGATTTTAAACTTTTGTCCCGATGGAAGCGTTGATGATATCGCTCCACCTAATGGTTTGAGTTTCTGAATTTCCTCGGTGAGTTCCGCATCTAGCTCAGGAAAGTCGTTGGAATGTTTTTCGATCATGATTCTGGTTGTTTCATCTAGCCCCAATCAAATAAGTTCTAAGTGTTAGCGTAAAGAGATATGCGATGAATCTTCAAATTGTAACATGATGATGAAGTCTGCAGAAATTGAATTCAAAACCATTTCCATGGTAGAATCGAAAATTTGAGGCTTCTTTTTTCTGGTTCAATTTTCTGAACCTGAGGTGCTAGAGGTGTTTTGGCAACTACGTGAACTAGATCGGGTTTTAAAATAGGCACGGAAAGGCGAGGGTGAGACGGCACTTCGTTCCCGCGGTTTTCGCCACCGTCGATGCTTGTTGAAGAGTCAGCGATCCATTCAGGGGTGCTGTTTTTTGGAGGCTCATTGATTAAATTCTTACTCGGTTTCGTATGCTTCCATAAATTTTCTTTGCGAGGTATTGGCTTTTCATGGACGAGAATCTGGGAGCAAACCGGGCAATGAAATTTCGCTAAAATGCCGCCATCCAGGTTTTTTTCGATCACTTCTGCGACTTCATCATCATCTTCTAAAAGAAATTCTGCGGTGCAAAAGCCGCAGCAAATCTTTTGACCAACCCACCATTTTTTAGATGGTGATGGTATATTTCCTTCGCTGATGATTTTCATGTGAGGAAATTAAGCAATCAAACGTCCATGGAGAGATGTCATTTAGATTTCAATATGAAAACCCGGAAAACGATTCAGCTGATATTTTGACATCGATAAATCAACGTTTGAGAAGGCGTTTTGGATGAAGTATAAATTTGCAGGGATGCTTTATTTATTAAGGATATTTCAAAATCGAAAAGACAGGGTGATCCAATAATTTTTCGCGGCCATGGAGAAAGCTTAGCTCGATTAGAACTGAAATGCCGACTAGCTTAGCACCCAGTTCGTCCAGTAGCTGCACCGCGGCTGCGGCGGTGCCTCCCGTAGCTAATAAGTCATCTACCAGCAAGACGCTCTCGCCAGGACGAATGGCGTCTTCGTGGATTTCCACAATGGATTCGCCGTATTCGAGTGAGTATGCGGTTTGGCGCGTTTTCCACGGGAGCTTGCCCTTTTTCCGAACTGGAACAAATCCGGCACCCAGGCGGTCTGCGACTGCGGCGGCAAAAATAAAACCACGTGCATCAATCCCGACAACTTTATCAATCTTCGTGCCGCTGACTGTTTCGCAAAGCAAAGAAATAGATTCACGGAAGAGTATCGGGTCTGCCAGGATGGGTGTAATGTCTTTAAAGATGATTCCAGGCTTTGGGAAATCTGCAATATCACGGATAGCGGTTTGTAGTGTATGAACGGACATTTCGCCCAAATCACTTATCTGATGAAGATCCGAATGGAAATATAATACTACCGGCGACCTGCCGTGGAAATCGCTTTGAGCTAGATCACAAAACGCGCGGACTGGCTCAAGAATCTCTTGGGATTCTGATAGACGATTTGCTCAATCTGCTCTGCGCTGTGGTGGCGTTTTTCATTTCCATGGCGCAGCGGGGAACGGCGAGTGGATCTGAAATGCCCCAGTCACAGGCGGAGTTCATCCATAAGCGCTCGGCACCATAAATTTCTAACATATCGATGGCGCGGTTCGGCGTGCATTTGCTCTCAGGATAGAGTGTCATGCCGGCCCAATAACCTGCGTCTAGCACGTGGGAAATGGTATGTTCTTCCACGTGGTCGATGATGACTTTTCGACGATCCAGCTTCGAAAATGTCGCGAGTGAATCGAGGATCAGGCGCGTGCCTTTCAGCTTATCTTCCAGGTGTGGCGTGTGGATCAGAATTGGCAAATCGTGGTCGAGAGCGAGCTGCACATGCTCTTCGAAAATCGTGAGTTCGTTGCGTGTATTTTTATTTAGACCGATTTCGCCGATTCCTAAAACAGTCGGACAATTGAGGAATTGTGGAATCAGGCTCATCACTTCACGGGCGAATCCGGGATCGTCGGCTTCCTTTGGATTGATACAGAGCCATGAAAAATGCTTGATGCCGAATTTCGCCGCACGCTTTGGCTCATACTCAGTGAGCTGGCGGAAATAGTCGTAAAATCCGTCCGCTGAGGAGCGATCGAATCCAGCCCAGAAAGCAGGTTCGCAAAGCGCTTCGCAGCCGGCAATCGCGAGCTTTTCATAATCGTCGGTAGTCCGACTGACCATGTGGGCGTGTGGCTCAATGTATTTCATGTGAAATTTTAAATCCTAAACGAAGAGGAAAGAAATTACAGCATCATCACATCCCTTTCTTTCTATTCAGTTTAGAATTGAGTGTTTGAAATTAAATTATTCACCACCGGCGCTCCGGTCGCTCCTTGGAAAGGGGCTGTTTCGGGCATTTCAGCGTTGTGATCGGAGAGAGATTCTAGCACAGCACGGGCACGATCTGGGCGATCTGTTAGTAACAGCGGCAGCGCCTTTTTGAGTGCCGTGAAGCGGAAATCTTCCTCGCCAGGATGGCGGTCGATTCGATCCAGGAACGCGGCGAGGTCGATGAGCTTGTGGCGCGCATCAATGAATTGTAGGTCGAGTAGCTCCTTTTTGCTGGGCATGTGGGAATTTTAAGCAGGGATTTTCAAATTCATACCATGAAGAATCAGGAAAATCGCTGGGTGTCGTGAAGCTGTCATTTGATGAACTGCGAGAACTCGTCTTTTTCTGATAGTGAAAGCACGAATTCTGTTAGTAAATCAATCGTGTGCTTAACATCGTCTAGATGTGCGGTTTCCACTACGGAGTGCATGCAGCGCAGAGGCAGAGAGACGAGAGCGCTGGGCACTCC
>JAAURL010000098.1 GCA_012032235.1 Akkermansiaceae bacterium
TTTCTACCAGCTGCAATGCGCAGAGACGATTGTCAAAAAAGTCATATCCGTGACCAGAAAACTTCAACAAATCCACTTCGGCGCGACCTGCCGCTAGATTATCTGTCAACGACTCCACGAACTTTTTCAAATGCCCACGGTAGCGAAATGCCGAGTGAATCAAGTTCACACCGATCACACCTAGGGTTTCCATCTGATCAATCGTGCGATTATCTAACAGCCTAACATGTAAAATGATATCTGATGGCGGATCACCAGGCTTCATTTGAAAGCGAATACCTAGCCAACCATGACACTCACCATGATCTTTCCAGCCGCGTGCCCGCACTGTATTGCAGAATGAAAAAAACGTCGTCTCATTACCACGTTTCGCACTCAACCGTTCCAATAAAATGGAATACTCGTGATCGAGCATCGCAGAAAGACGGTCTGCAGAAACATATCGTTGCGCACGGCCGTAGATCGCGTCGCTCATTGTCATATCATAAGCAGAAATCGTCTTTGCTACGAGACCTGCTGTTCCCGATGCACGGAAGAAATAATTGGCCGTTTCCTGTCCGGCGCCGATCTCGGCAAAGGTGCCGTAAATGAGCGGATCCAGATTCAGTTCCTGCGCTTTATCGTAAGTTTTTGGCGTCATTATTCGGGCTTCATTTGATCTACCCAGCCTATACTCAGCAGATCATGAACCAATACTTGATCGTTTCGCGATGCTTCTGGTGGATATTTCAATGACAGGATCACCTTTTGCTGTTTTTGGCCTTCTTGGAGTTTGATTCGTTGATGAAGAATCGAATCTTTTTCCACATAGCCATAGAGTGATTCTTGATTGGGAAATCCGATTCGATACGAAGTCCATTTTGAATCATCCGTAAAATCAAAGTTATAGTATTTCACTTCACTTAGTGTAACGCGAAAGGTCTTTGGGTTCTCAGGCTTTTTCGCCATAAAATCACTCACTGATATCTCTGACCAGCCGATCCAACTCTCCCAATCAATCTTATATCCTTCTGGAGTCGCAATTAAAGCAATCTCTCGGTCTTTGAAATCGCGATCTCGCACATAGATAGAAACAACTTCATCTGCAGAATCTGCGGTCCCGGGAAGATTATACTGTGCGAGCTCAAAAGGTATCATTTTCCCTTCAGGGTAAAAATTCTTGATCCGCGATTCTGCAACCTGCGGATTTCTCACCAGCGGCAAAATCTCATCGACTGTCTTCGCACTCAAAAATTTCCGAACCAATGGCTCTACCTTGATCGCTGCTGCTTGAGCGTTGATGAGGTTTTTTTCGTCGGGCTCGCTGGGAGCTACAGGAACTGTAGGAGCGATTCTCTCTACCGCGACAACGGGCTTTTTATCGTCTTTCTGAAGGAGCAAAATGCCACCTAAAATCAGCAGCAACGCCAATGTCGCCGCTCCAAATATCAACCCTTTCAAACTTTGGCGGTTGTTTCCTTTCTTAGAAAAAGTGGTCTCGCTTTCCCACGATTGGTCATCGGAGCCATGTTCTATCGATTTTTTAGGATGACGACGACGTTGTTTCGTAATCTGTGGGACTTTTAAATCATCCGTATTCTCCGTTGGTTTCAGCGGCTGAATTTTTGGCAGCGGCAAAAGCGGTGGTTGATCGCCTAAGCCGGGAATTCGTAACAATCTCTTGCAGCTAGGACATACAACTCCGCCTCCCGCGCAACCGCCGGGAACACGAAAAACCAAGCGGCAATCCGGGCACACAAAACCATTCCACTGACGAGCTGAATCCATGACTTCTACACCCACCTAAACTGCTGTGTCTATGAACGGCAAGCTTTGCTATCTGAAAAAACCTAAATCCGTGCAGAGGAAAAAGCCAAAATTGAGTCACGATAGGAAGGCTAGACAAATCTGGCGTGCTCTGGCATCCATCCGCTCTCATGTCTGAGTTAGCGAAAGCCTATGAACCCCGCGCAGTGGAAGCCAAATGGTATTCCGCCTGGATAGATGCTAAATGCTTTGAAGCCGATCCTGCCTCCGCAAAGGAAGGTTATTCGATCGTCATTCCTCCACCGAATGTCACCGGGATTTTGCATTTGGGGCACGTTTTAAACAATGCTCTCCAAGACATTCTCGCTCGCCGTGCCCGTCAAAATGGCAAGGAAGTGCTTTGGCTACCTGGCACGGATCACGCAGGCATCGCCACTCAGGCAAAGGTCGAGCGAGAAGTCCGCGAAAAGGAAGGTGTGAGCCGCCGTGATCTGGGCCGCGACGAATTTCTCAAACGCGTTTGGGATTATAAAAACACCCACGCCGACATCATCATCAATCAGCTCAAACGCCTCGGTTGCTCCTGTGACTGGAGCCGAGAACGCTTCACCATGGATGCACCCTACACCGAATGGGTCAGCCACGTATTCGTGGAGCTTTTCAAAAAAGGTCTCATTTACCGTGGGAAACGCATGGTCAACTGGTGCCCAGTTTCCCTAACTGCTCTTTCTGACGAGGAAGTCATCATGACCCCGCAGCGCTCTAAGCTGTATTTCATGAAATACGAGCTCAGTGACGCGCCAGGCGAGTTTTTAGAAATTTCCACCACGCGCCCTGAGACCCTGATGGGAGACGTGGCAGTCGCAGTGAATCCGAAAGATCCGCGTTTCGCTAAATACATCGGGCGCAAGGTGAATCGACCATTTCCCCATGCGGAAATTCCGATCATCGCGGACGATCACGTCGATATCGAATTCGGCACTGGGGCCCTGAAAATCACGCCAGCTCACGATAAAGCGGACTTTGAGATCGGCATTCGCCATCATCTGGAAATCATCGATGTTCTCACGCCCGATGGTCACGTGAACTGTCCAGATTGTCCTGAATTGCACAGCTTGGATCGTTTCGTGGCGCGACGAAAAGCGGCGGCGATGCTAGAAGAAAAAGGTCTCCTCATCAAAGTCGAGGAATACGAAAATAACGTCGGCTATTCGGAGCGAGGCAACGTGCCAATCGAGCCGCGCATTTCCATGCAGTGGTTCCTGAAATATCCCTGCGTGAGAGAAGCGGCAGATGCTGTAGCGAATGGCGACATCAAATTCCGCCCCGAGCGCTGGGCGAAAACCTACGCGCACTGGATGGAAAATCTCCAAGATTGGTGCATCAGCCGTCAGCTTTGGTGGGGACACCAAATCCCAGTTTGGTATCGTAAAGACAAGCTGGAAGACTTGAAAAACGCAGAAGCGCTCGGCATGTCGGATTTTTCCACTGGCGACATCCATGTCGGAATCACCGCTCCAGCGGATGCAGAAAACTGGGTGCGTGATGAAGACGTGATGGACACATGGTTTTCCTCATGGCTTTGGCCTTTTGCAACCATGACCAATGTCGGCGATCAGACCGCGACGCTAAAGAAATTTTACCCGACTGACGATCTTGTGACTGGGCCAGATATTATCTTTTTCTGGGTCGCACGGATGATCATGGCAGGCTACGAATTCACAGGCGAGTTGCCGTTTAAAAACGTCTATTTCACATCGATCATTCGCGATCTCAAAGGTCGCAAAATGTCCAAATCACTGGGAAATTCTCCCGACCCAATCGATCTGATGGAGAAATACGGTGCTGATGGACTGCGCTTCGGGTTGATGAGAATTGCTCCGACAGGGAGCGATCTGCGTTTCGATGAAGTGTCAGTAGAGGAAGGTCGCAATTTCGCGAACAAACTCTATAATGCCTGCCGCCTACGCCAAATGGGAGGCGAGCCATTTCAGCCGTTTTTAGGCTTCGATGGACTGCGTCCGTATCATCTAAATGCGATGGCGAAATTGGACGAACTAGCCGTCGATCTAGAACGGCTTTATGGCGAATATCGCTTCGGTGAAATCGCCCAGAGACTTTACGAATATCTCTGGAATGACTTTTGCGATAAATTCCTAGAAGCACTGAAACTCGATCTCCGCGACACAGCGGCACCAGAAGCGAAAGCTGCAACGCTGGGCGTTTTCGACATCATCATGGGGCGTTATTTACAACTGCTAAGCCCCTACATGCCTCATGTCACCGAGGAACTTTCTGCGCGAATGGGCTACGTGGAGGAAGGTGAATTCCTCATGCAAAAAACGCTGCCAGCAAAGCCGCTACTAGCCGATCTTTCATCAAAAGAAATTTCTACGGCACAAACCATTGCCACGGAGATTTACGAATCCGCAGGCCGCATGAGAAATCTAAAAGCGGAATACAAAGTCGGATCGCGCAAGGATGTTAGATTTGTCATCAAGTCTGCACCAGAATGGCTAACCGATGAAGTGAACGTGCTGGCGCTGTTAGTCGGAGCTGCGGAAATTTCTCTGGATTCCAGTTACGACGCGCCGAAAGGAACTCCCGCTGCTGTCACCAGCATCGGCGAAGTCTACCTACCGCTGGACGGGCTGATCGACGTGGAAGCAGAGCGTCTCCGTTTGACCAAAGAAATTTCCAACATCGAAATCGAAGTCAAAAAGTGCGAAGGAAAACTCAGTAATGCCAGTTTCGTGGATCGTGCCCCGCCAGAAGTCGTTGTGCAGGAAAAGTCTAGATTAGAAGATTGGAAGGCTAAATTGGTTCAGCTTGGGGAGATGCTGGCGGCTCTGGCATGACCACTTGCCAAGCAGGACTCATTGATTAGACTTCCCGGCCATCAGCCCATGTCAAAACTAAGCGCCATCCCCGGAATGGACCAAGAGTCGCTCGATCTCATCGAGGCGGCGGGCTTTCTCAATGCCCAGATGCTGGCAAAAGCGGATGTGGATGAACTCACGGAAGAGCTGATTCGCGCCAACAGCATCCTGAAAATTTCCAAAGCGACGCCGCAACGAGAACTCATTTCCAGGTGGGTCAACCATGCCCGCGATTTAACAGGTGAGTTTGGAGAAGAGCATCGCCCTGATTCGCTAGAGTCACCGACGAATGAAGAAGGCTCTCCAGAAATACAGTCTCTGTTAGGAAACGCTCCGCTCGCGATTCCTATCCCAACCCGCATCCTGATGGAACAGCAGATTGGTATTCGCGATATTCCGACAGCGATTTTACTGAGTGATATTTCGGATGATATCGAGGTCAGAGTCGGTATCCCTAAGCAGCAATCGGCTTCACCATTGACCGCACCGCCCGTCGTATCACAAAATGTAAAAATCGCGGAAGGGAGCCCGAGCCGAGCCCAGATCGACCCAACAAAGATTAAGCCCATTGAAGTTCTGGCAGGTAAAGCACAGCGAACGAGCCCTACTGTTACGCCCACCGAAGATGAAAGATTGACCCTACTACGCACCACGCGGGCCGAGACCAACCGCGGTGTCAAGGCAAGCTCTCGGCGCTACGTCCGTGGCGTTTTGCATAACAGCCCGGTAAAATGGCAGTTGCCGCGATCCTTACCTTGACGCTCATGGCGTTCTTCCCGATTGCGATCATTTCTGGGATTCTTCTCTTTTGCTCCTCAGAGCTGCCGATCTATTTCGGGTGGGTTCCGAAATGGCTGATTCTATTTCCACTCGGCTTACCCGTGATCGGAATCGCCTATCTGATTTGGGCGGTAAAAGGCAGCTGCCGGGTCTGCGGACAAAAGCTATATTACCCGCGGATGTGCCTCAAAAATAGCAAAGCCCACCACATCACAGGACTTGGCTATGTCATCCCTGTTTGCATTCACATGCTATTGTTCAAATGGTTCCGCTGCACCTATTGCGGAACTCCCGTGAGGTTAAAAGAATAACGTGAAGGCCAAATGAATCTCCCCTTTCTCTACATCGGCTTCCTAGGTTTCGCCTTATGCTCCTGCGCGAAATTCAGCTCTGGCAGGAAATTGAAGTCGCCACCGAAAGACCAACCATTCGGTGCTAGTGGAATCCCACCTCAGCTCCGGGCAAAGTCTCCACAGCCGACAGCGACTGCCACTGTGGCAGGCGGGAACACGACTCCAGCCACCCAAAAAACTCTCAACCTCACTCCAGAAGAGGACATCGTCTACACCGATCCAGATAACCCTGAAGCCTCGCTCCCAGAACTAAGCACCCTGCTCGCTGCTCCAAAACGCGGCGCTTGGGAGCAGAGCGACACTGTGGCAAAACAACTCGCCATGCGTGAAGGTAAGCCACTGCTCATCTGGTTCACCGACTCCGGTAGTAGCCCGATGTGCAATGCCCTCTCCCAAGAACTTTTCTCCCAAAGTGAATTCGGTGCCTGGGCAACGGATAAAATTGTTCGGCTGAAAGTGGACTCATTTGTTAGGGTAAAAGATCTAGATTTAGACCTAGGTGAGTCAGAAGATAAGCGTGCCAGAATTCTTAATTATAATAGCGATCTTAAAAAACGTTATAAGGTGCTCGGTTATCCTACGCTCATCATGCTTAACTCCAGCGGTGAAGTTGTAGGAAAATACCGTGGCTACAAACGCGGTGAATCCCAGCGCCTCTGGGGCCAGCTGAAACACGCAGAATCCGTTTCTACGGAGAGCTATAAAACTTGGAAAGCAGCCCTAGAGAAAAGAGGTTATCGCGAATGGCAAGATCCCAAAGGTCGCAAAATTTTAGCCAAACTGACTTCATACTCCAAAGGCACGTTGACATTTATCGAACCAGACGGCGGCAAGTCACAGACTAAAGAGGAAAATCTATCAGAAGCCGATCAGGCCTGGATCGCTGAACAAAAGAAATTGCGAAGTATCCGCTAGCTGTAGTAATGAGCGGGCAATGCAGATCCCGAACATGATCGGTTCCCGCGCATCATTTGATTCTCCGAGATTGACTCAGAGCTGGTTTTTACACCCTGACCTTACTGATCCGGAGGTCAGGGTCCATTTTTAGGCTGCTCCTTTCGACGCCGACTTGGCTACATGTTGGACACTTATTTAACATGTTGATTACTTTTCAA
The DNA here is from genome assembly GCA_012032235.1 of Akkermansiaceae bacterium. Taxonomy (GTDB): domain Bacteria; phylum Verrucomicrobiota; class Verrucomicrobiia; order Verrucomicrobiales; family Akkermansiaceae; genus Luteolibacter. The sequence goes on from JAAURL010000098.1 coordinate 6,874, forward strand.
ATCAATAGAGAAGCCAGCCTTGGCCTGGCGCACCGGATTTCACAGATTGAATTGAGGCAAAGAGCCTTTCAATACTACGGAACGTACCATGATGATAGCTCGGGTGCGGTTTGCGCAATCATTTCCTGATGAAAATCTGTGCAATCCATGTAATTTGACTCATTACCATATAAACCCAGCTCGTCTATGTCCGCTATCGCTCCCATTGTGGTCAAAAATGATTGAAGTATCCCTAGTGTAGGAGCCCTAGTAATTTTGCTAGAATACGGAGCTTGGCGGATTGCAATTCCGCACCCATGTTCCGCCGCAACAACGTTCAGCATGAAAATCCTCAGCTACCTCGATCCCGGCTACGCATCATTATTCGGAAACTGAACCGTCGCGCTTTGCCAGAACGGGGAGTCCGCGATCTAGTCACAGAAATCATCGCGGAAGTCGCCGCCCAGGGAGACAAAGCCCTCTTACTCTCACGAAACGCTTCGATGGCGCTACTTTAACGGCCAAGACGCTTTTCGTGAGTGAGGCAGAATTCTCCGCTGCGGAAAAAGCTGTCACCCCAGAAACAAAAACTGCAGTAGCCCGCAGCTTGGCCAATATTCACGCATTCGCAAAACGCGGTTTGCGAAAAGATTGGTCTGCGAAAAATGCGGAAGGAGCCACAGTCGGCGAGCGTTTTACGCCGTTTGATCGCGTCGGCGTTTATGTTCCCGGCGGGAAGGCTCCACTCGTTTCCACCGCACTGATGACCGCAGGATTCGCCCAGGCAGCTGGTGTTCCGCAAATTCTGGCTGCGACGCCCTGCGATACAAGTGGCGTTGTGAACCCAGCCCTGCTCTACGCTCTAAAAGCCGCTGGAGTGACCGAAGCGATCAAAATCGGCGGCGCACAAGCCGTCGCGGCGATGGCATTGGGAACGAAATCCATCCGGCCCGTGGATCGCATTTTCGGCCCGGGAAATCGCTTTGTCGTCGAGGCGAAACGCCAGCTCGTCGGAGCTGTTTCCATTGATCTCCTTCCTGGCCCTAGCGAAATTCTCATTTTAGCAGACAAGACAGGAAACCCACATTTCATCGCTGCGGATCTGTTAGCCCAGGCTGAACACGGTGGCGACAGCATCGTCGGCTTCGCGACAGATTCTAAACCACTCCTTGCCCAAGTCATCAAGGCAATCGAACAACAGCTCAAGACCTTGCCGCGTGCCGAAATCATCAAGCAAGTTCTGAAGAGCGGAACCTTTTTGTTGCAGGTAAAATCATTTGATGACGGCGTCGCTATTTGTAACGATTTTGCCCCGGAACACCTTTCCCTAATCACCGCAGAGGAAGATCGCTGGCTGCCACAAATCCGCACAGCAGGAGCGATTTATCTCGGCAACGATTCTCCAGTCGCGGTGGGAGATTTCCTGGCTGGACCCAGCCACACTTTGCCAACGGGAGGCTCAGGCCGCTCCTTTTCCGGAATTCGCGCCGATCAATTTCAACGCCGCACGAGCATGGTTCGATTGGATAAAAAATCCGTCGCAAAATCGCTCCCTGTTGTGGAGGAATTCGCCCGTATCGAAGGTCTCCACGCTCACGGGCGTTCCACGGCGATCCGTTTAGAGAAATAGAGCGTAAAGCTCCTCACCAAGGCATTTACATTTGAAAATAGCTTACAACTAGGGCAAGCTTCATCCCGATGTCCGGGCTTTCTTCCAAGCCGCCACCAATCCTCAATACGCCCGGCAAAAAGGCAGGGCCGCGCAGAACTTCTCCACCCTGCGGCTCATCGCGCTCAACTTCCTCAAAACCGAGACAACAAAGACCGAAGAACCCATCCAAGGAAAAAGTATTTTCGCAGCCCTCGATCCCTAATACTTCGAATCCATCATCGGACTCCGTCGAATGTAGATGACATGATGGGGCAAGAAGAATACTTGATTATTTTGTCTCTGTCGAGGTTGGTTCAAAACTAGACAGAGACGGTTCAAAACTAGACAGCGGAGACGGAGCAAAACTAGATTTCTGAGGATTTATTTATAAGCGACTGGTGCTGAGAGCTTTCAAGTTGAGACTCGGGCGTCGTTTACAGGGTAAGGCTCTGCCGGAGGGCAACCAGAGCGGTGAGCGATGTCAAAGTGGCCAACGCCTCGGTGTCGCGGCAGGAGATGCCGTGCCGCGACACCCTAAATGAGCGTAAGGCCCATTGACCCAAGGCGATAAACTCCGGGGGGTTGGGGGCAGCGCCCCCATGTTAGAGGATTGCCGTAGACACACGAATACGCCGATGCTGCCGGGCGTGCAAAGAAACAACTTATCCATCGCCTACCGCCCGCGTTTGTTGGGCAAATTCTCAAAGACTTCAACAACGGGGCGATAGACGCGGCCAGTGCCGCAATGCGCCTGGGAGTGAGCCGTGCCAGACTCTATCAGATACGCACGGACTATCTCAGGAACAAGATTAGATGAGAAGGCAGTGAGAGGTGGCGCTTGTGCGCCGTGTTAATCTACACACTGCCATGAAAACAACAATTCCATCTATTACCATCGGTCTCGATCTCGGTGACAAGAAGCACGCGTTATGTGTTTTGAATCATGAAGGCGATATCATTGATGAACGCGAGATAACCAATCATCTTGAATCCTTGCGACGGCTCTCGCAAAAGTATCCCAAATCCCGAATCGCCATGGAGGTTGGATCACACAGTCCATGGATCAGCCGTTTCCTAAAAAGCCTGGGTCATGAGATCTTTGTTGCCAATCCGCGCAAGCTGCGTGCGATTTATGCCAATGATCGCAAGAGTGATAGAAACGATGCGCGCATGCTGGCAAAGATCGCCCGCATTGACCCTCAGTTGCTTTATCCGATCCAGCACGGGACTGAGCAATCCCAGCGTGATTTATTGCAAATCAAACTTCGGGATAATCTCGTCCGTCAGCGAGTTGATATTATTTCCAGTGTGCGTTTCACCCTGAAGAGTTTGGGAATTTTTTTGCCATCACCTAACAGTGCGTGTTTTGCCAAACGTTGCCGCACGCTACTTGTCGGAGCGCATGAAGATTTCTTAGAAATGATCGAGCCTTCGTTACAGGTGATCGATACGATGACGCAAAAAATCCGCGAGCTGGATCGTGCGATAGAAGATCTCTGCGAAGAAAAATATCCAGTCACGAAACGTCTGCGACAAATCTGCGGAGTGGGATCGATCACCGCTTTGAGCTTCGTTTTGACGATCGAAGATCCGGAGCACTTCGAGCGGCCACGCGAGGTAGCAGCTTACCTCGGATTGGTTCCAAGGCGTGATCAATCGGGCAAACTCGATAAGCAATTGGGCATCTCCAAAGCAGGTGATGCCTACCTGCGACGGCTACTGGTCGGATCAGCGCAATACATCCTTGGCCCCTTTGGTCCTGATACAGATTTGAAGCGCCATGGACTGATGTTAGCCACTCGCGGCGGTGGGAGATCGAAAAGAAAAGCGGTCGTGGCCATCGCCCGCAAACTCTCCGTGCTGATGCTCACGCTGTGGAAATACGAGAGAGATTACGAGCCGCTACGCAACGAACACGAGGCGCAGGCCGCATAGAACCCAGCCCTAACATTTTTCCCAGATGAAACAATTTCGACGATTTGAGATGACTGCGATGGTGCGTCAGCACAACGACTTGGAGATGACTGCGGACTCACGTCTGCAACAAAGACCAAGCCGATTAAGTGCGCGAACAAGATAGCAGCATCTCATCCCTTTTCCCCTGAACGAAATGGAAACATTGAATCAAATCATGCACCCGGAAACCGACCACACCAAGTCCCGAGCAAGTGCGTATGGAACAAAGCGAAGCTTTTTAGACAGGAGCGAACGCGACGTGCCCGAAGGGTGAGTTCGTGAGGAACGAGCGAATGAATCAAGCCAGATTCCCTGTTTCGGATTGAAAGCTTGTGGGGTTGCCACCCCACACCCCGCCGAGCGGACGCCCGCTCGACCGCCTTTGGATTCACCCCTAAATCCCCATCCGGGGACTTCTCCCCTCCCGTCCCCCAGGGGAGCGGGGGGAGATTTCGCTCCAAATATCAAGATCAACCCCATGAACTCTAACACCTTCGGAAATTCGTGTTGAAGTGAACTTCAATTTTCTGTTGACTGCCTTCTCATGGAAGCCGCGCCATGACAACCACTACCAGCCGCCCTGTTTCCATGATTTTCCGTAATTACAAAACCAACCCCGTGATCGACGTGCGCCGCCGCTGGTAGTGGTGCATGCGCTCATCGTTAGATAAAATATGTTAGTCATTCAGCGGTTGCCGTGGTGCTGGCTTTTTTGGAGATCCTGAGGCGGAGGTGACGCGGAATTTTCCGCTCCTTGGTTCCGCTCCTTGGTTCCGCTCCTTGGTTCCGCTCCTTGGTTTCGCTCCTTGGTCTGGCTGTTTGCGATCTTTCGATTCTCCTTGGCGACTTTCGCGTTTTGCTGATTTTGCTGTTTCTCCCGGTGAG
>JAAURL010000099.1 GCA_012032235.1 Akkermansiaceae bacterium
CCTAACAATCTGCCCCTAACATCTCACTTTCTTCATGGATAAACTTGTAGTTCACGGCGGAGCCACTTTGCGTGGTTCGATCAATATTTCAGGCTCGAAAAACGCATCCCTCCCAATTTTAGCCGCGGCTATTTTAACGGGAGAAGATTGCATCATTCGCCGCGTCCCAGATGTTTCGGATACGAACTACATGATCCAGATCCTCAGTGCTCTAGGCGCAGATGTAGAGCGCTCATCCGGCACCGTCAGGATTTCCTGTGCAGAAGTGATCGATGAAGCACCCTATGAATTAGTCCGCCGGATGCGCGCGTCCATTTGTGTCATGGGTCCTCTGTTAGCGCGGAAAGGCCGCTGCGTCGTTTCCCTGCCCGGTGGCTGCGTCATCGGGGATCGGCCTGTGGATTTGCATTTGCGCGGACTGGAAGCGTTGGGCGCAAAAGTCGAGTTCGAAGGAGGAAATATCACTCTGACTGCTCCCAATGGCCTGCGCGGCGCGGAAATCGATCTGCGCGGCACTCACGGTCCTACCGTTCTTGGAACTGATAATGTCATGATGGCGGCCACACTTGCCGAAGGCATCACCGTTATTGAGTCTGCCGCTGCTGAACCGGAAGTGTTAGATCTCGCTAATTTCCTCAATGCGATGGGAGCAAAAATCACGGGTGCTGGCACTCGCCGCATTGTCATCGAAGGAGTCAAAGAATTACACGGTGTTGAACATACCGTCATTCCAGACCGCATCGAGGCAGGCACTTTCATGGCGGCGGCGGCTCTAGCAGGTGATGGCGTCACACTACGCCGTGTCTGCCGTGAACATTTGAAAACAATCACCGCGGCCATCGTGCAATCCGGGCATCGCGTCGATTTCAATGAGGCGGGCGACACCTGCACCGTGTATCGCGGGGAAACTCTCCAAGGCTTGGAGATCAGCACCGCTCCCTATCCCGCATATCCCACTGACATGCAGGCGCAAATGACCGCTCTTCTGGTAACGACTCCAGGTATCAGCGTGATCAAAGACACCATTTTCCCGCAGCGCTTCATGCACTGCGCTGAGCTAAAACGCATGGGCGCTGACATTAAAGTGGATAACGGCACTGCAGTGGTGCGTGGAGTTGCGCAACTCTCTGCCGCACCCGTGATGGCTTCGGATTTACGAGCCTCTGCCGCACTCGTCCTAGCGGCACTCACCGCGAAAGGAGCCACGGAAATCAGTCGCCTTTACCACATCGATCGTGGCTACGAACACATCGACGAAAAGCTTCTCATGCTCGGTGCGAATGTTGAGCGAGTGAAAGATCGTTGAAATAGTCTGTCTCCCACGGAACTGGGCGCATCGCAAAATGAATTTCGATTTATGCCTGAGCTGCCCGAAGTAGAAACGACACGTCGTGGAATCGAGCCACATGTGACTGGGGAACGTGTGACGGAGGTCACCATCCGGCGTTATGATTTACGGCTACCGATCTCGGAAAATCTCAGTGAGGTGGAAGGGAGAATGATTCTTGGGGTCAAACGTCGTTCCAAGTATCTTCTGCTAGAAATAGATGATGGCTCCACCGTGTTAGCTCATCTAGGCATGTCAGGAAGTTTGAGGGTGATTGATCCAGCGGAAACCTGGAAAAAGCACGACCACGTTGGCATCACTCTAGGAATGGAAAGCAGTTGCGCTTTCATGATCCGCGTCGATTCGGTTTGGTCCTACGGCTCATGGGAAACCCTTTTGAGCATGATTTGCTAAAAAATCTAGGGCCGGAACCGTTAGGAGATGGATTCACTGTGGATGCTTTAAAAGCTGCCTGCGCAAAGCGTTCCGCCGCAATCAAGCTGGTGATCATGGATGCAAAGGTCGTCGTCGGCGTGGGAAATATCTATGCGTCAGAAGCCTTATTCCGCGCCGGGATTTTACCGGAAATTTCTGCGAACCAAGTGAGCAAACCTCGCCTAACCAAACTGCGAGCTGCGATTCGGGAGGTGCTTTCAGCAGCGATTGAAGAAGGTGGCACCACGTTGCGAGATTTTCTCAACTCCAATGGTCAACCCGGATATTTCAAGCAACGCCTTTTCGTTTATGACCGCAAAGGCGAACCTTGCCGGGTGTGTGGAAAACTGATTTGCCAAACCGTGTTGGGGCAGCGCTCCACCTATTGGTGTCCAAGTTGCCAAAAGTGATTTTTTCGATGAATGCTTGGCTAAATTGCCCGAGTTTCTATCGTCGTGGGCATGTCGAAATATGCAGGAGAAGAGGTATTGGTGGTGCGGCGTGCGCTGTTAGAGGAAATTGGAATGTTCCAAGGAATTCAGACGAATGGATTGGATGTAGCGCTTGGAAAATTGCTCGATCCGGCGAATCATTTTTTCATGGATCGTGCAGCGGCTGAGGATGATCCTAGCCACAAACAGCTGATTCCTTACTGCGTCTTTCGCTGTGGTGACCGGATTTTGCATTACACCCGTGGCAAAGCTGGGGGAGAAAACAGGCTTCATGCGAAAATTTCCGTAGGCGTCGGCGGACACGTGAATCCTATCGATATGGGGAACGGGAGAAAAGGGGCAGATGCCTATCATGCCGCGGTGACCCGGGAAATCGAAGAAGAACTGGATCTGCCGGAGGAGCATGAACACCGCATCATCGCTCTCTTAAATGACGAGTCGAATCCGGTGGGGCAAGTCCACCTGGGAGTGGTCCATCTAGTGGATTTAAAGACGGATCAGGTGCAGTCACGTGAAGATGCTCTACTCGATTTGGCGTTTACGTCTCTGGAAGAATTCAATGGGCCGTTATTTGAGCGGCTGGAGACTTGGTCACAGTTTTGCGTTCGTTATCTCACTGAGGATAAATATTCTGAAATTTTGTAAAAATAGCAGTCGCTTATTTCTGAAATTCTCAGCAATTTAGTGGCAAATCATGTAATGCGATTACACGTATAATGCCAAAGAACGCGAAGCCAACTAAGCCAAGAATTCTCATTGTAACGCCGGAAATTACGTACTTACCGCCGGGCATGGGAAACATGACGCAAAGGATGTCTGCGAAGGCTGGCGGCTTGGCAGATGTCTCGGCCTCGTTAGTTTCGGCTTTATTTGAATTAGGTGCTGATGTGCATGTTGCTGTGCCTAACTATCGGCGAATGTTTCAAAGTGAAATTTTCAATTTGCATGAGAAAGAACTGCGGAAATATCACGAAGTCTTACCTGAAGCACATATTCATCTAGCGGAGGATCGGATTTTTTATTATCGCGAACAGGTTTATAGCAATCGCTCAGACGAGGCGATGCGGATTGCACTCGTTTTTCAGCGTGAGCTGATCAATCACATCGTGCCGCGTGTGATGCCGGATCTGATTCATTGTAATGACTGGATGACCGCGCTGATCCCAGGCATGGCACGCCGCCGCGGAATCAAGTGTTTATTTACCGTGCATAATATCCACACCCGGCAAGTTTCACTAGCGGAAGTGGAAGAGTCAGGCATCGATGCGGCTGAATTTTGGATGAATCTCTATTTCTCCAGTGAGCCGATTAACTATTACCATGCAAGGTCTCACGTCCCCATCGATCTCCTAACATCTGGAATTTTTGCTGCTCACTATATCAATTCTGTGAGTCCGCGATTCCTCTGGGAGGTTGTAGAAGGTTGGCATTCCGTGGTCCCGGATTCCGTGCGGGCAGAGCTGCGGGCAAAGTATGCAGCAGGTTGTTCGGCGGGAATTCTCAATGCCCCAGATATTTCCTATGATCCGATGATCGATGACTCGCTGGCGCAGAAATTCGGCGTCAAAGATTTCGTCGATGGGAAAAAGGCTAACAAAGTCGCGCTTCAGAGAGAGCTACAACTCAAGCAAGATGAAAACGCGCCCGTCTTCTTCTGGCCGTCACGCCTCGATCCCGTGCAGAAAGGACCGCAGCTTCTCACGGAAATTTTACATCGCCTGGTTTCCGATTATTGGGAACGTGATTTGCAAGTCGTCATCGTGGCGAATGGACCGCATCAACAATGGATCGATAAAATTGTGAGCGCCTTTGATTTGCGGGAGCGTGTGGCGATTGTGGATTTTGAAGAACGGCTTTCAAGGCTTGCTTATGCTGCTTCCGATTTCATGCTGATGCCGTCGCTGTTTGAGCCGTGTGGGTTGCCACAAATGACTGCTCCTTTGTATGGCTCTCTCCCTGTGGTGCATTCTACCGGTGGTCTGTACGATACGATCCGTCCTCTAGATATAGAAAAATCCACAGGTAACGGTTTCAGATTTGATCATTATAATTCAGATGCGTTCCGCTGGGCGATTGATCAAGCGATGATTTTCTACTCGCTCCCTGCGGAAATTCGTGAGCGGGAAATCCGCCGTATCATGATCGAAAGTAAGCAAGAGTTTAGTCACAAAGAAGTCGCCCGCCGTTATATTGCAATTTACGAAGAAATGTTAGCACGCCCGCTGGTGGAAAAAGAGTCGGGAGAGCATGCCCAAATCACTACCAAAGAAATCAAATAGCACTCGGCTCGCGCTTAATTTTTCCGGACGTAAGTATTTTTCCAAGCCGCAGATGGCGGCAAGTCGTTAGGTCGGCAAATGATGATGCCAGCGTGCTTGCTCCTGCCATTGACGTAATCGGTGATCGGGCGGTCGATGATGGCCATGCGGCCCTTATCGCGCTCTGAAGTTGCATGAGTGAAGTAGGCACGATCCTTGATCCTAATAATCAAGCCGACGTGGGAAGTGTAGCCGCTGTGGTGAGTCGTAGTGATTGCGCAGACGTCACCGTTTTGCAGATATTTTTCGGCATCGCGGACTTGGTCTTTCGGAATATGATAGACAGGCAATTTGGAGACTCGAGCTTCGATTCGGCCCATCGGTTCGATGAGGGATGTGTCAGAACGAAGATAACGATAGTTTTTCCACTGCACGGTCATCTCGCGGATTTCGCGTTGCAGTCTTTGTGCGCCGGGAATGCGTGAAGTGATGTTTGTGGCATAGCCTCGGCGTTGGTTATCGTGAAAGACTTCTTCTAATGATGCATCCGGCTCAGGTAGTTGCCAGTACAGATGCCATCGCGATAGCGTTCGATTTCTACCATATGCAGCAAGTCTTGTGGCCGATAAGGTCCTGGCTTGTAGCGGAGCATCCGCGCCAGTGCTAAGGCATTTTCATAATACGTCCAGCAATCGACCTCTTTCAAATTTGCTACCGGAGACTCGACCCGATCGTCGATTTCTAACGTATAGTTCACATAGGGAGTGCCGATCATTTCGCGGGCGACGCGGATGGTTCTCTCGCCCAGCGGGAGATTTCTCCAGTTTTCGCGCTCGGCCTTCGCGATGATGGCGTAAAATTTCGACTCTCCTTGGAAGACTGTGTTGATCGGTAGGCGGGGTGGGGAAGGTGGAGGGACTGCCTTTTGAGCGAGCGCTCCTAATTGGCCTAGCGCGGCGAGTGCCAGGGAAATACTGAGCAATTTGAAATTCATGAATAGCCCATAGAGAAATTTCTCATGCGAGGAAAGAGAACTTTCAGGAAAAAATTTAGCGGATTAGGAATGCTGTGACGTAGAGCCCATCAGCAGCGCAGATAAACTCGGATTTTTCTGGCTGTGAATTGGATCTGGAGAAAAAAATCCATTTTAGTGAAGGAATTTCTTGATTCGTGTTCGGGAATCAACAACGGTCCGCCCGTGCACGGGGCGTAGCTCAGCCTGGTAGAGCGCTGCGTTTGGGACGCAGATGTCGTCAGTTCGAATCTGGCCGCCCCGACCACTTTTCTCAGAGTGGATTTCCAGTCGTTTCGGACGCAAGTTTTCTGGAACTGTCTCTTGAAACTTGATTTCCACGTCGCCAAGCTCTGCGCGTGATCTCTATTCCAAACGTCCTTGCCGAACGCTACGCCTCGCCTGCATTACAAACGATTTGGTCTGCCGAGGGGCGGATCGTGTTAGAACGTGAATTCTGGATCGCCGTGATGAAGGCGCAACGCGATCTCGGTCTGGATCTATCTGCCGAGACCATTGCTTCTTATGAATCGGTGATCGATGTCGTTGATCCTATTTCCATCATGGAACGGGAAAAAGTCACTCGCCACGATGTGAAAGCAAGGATTGAAGAGTTTAATGATCTCGCGGGCTGTGAGCACATCCACAAAGGAATGACCTCGCGTGATCTGACGGAAAATGTGGAGCAGCTCCAAGTTTTCCGCTCTCTTTTGATCATCCGCAACAAGACCGTCGCGGCGTTGCGTCGTTTCCGCGAAAGATCGGAACAGTGGAGCGATCTGATTTTAACGGCGCGCACTCACAATGTGGCGGCTCAGCCGACGACGCTGGGGAAACGCATCGCGATGTTTGGCGAGGAACTCCTCAGCGGCTTGCAGGCGCTGGATTCGGTCATCGCGAGCTATGCGGTGCGTGGTTTGAAAGGCGCAGTGGGCACGCAGATGGATCAGCTTTCTTTATTCGAGGGAAGCTCAGAAAAGGTGGCTGATTTGGAAAGGCGCGCCGTCGCGCATCTCGGGATGCCAGCGGTTTGGACGAATGTTGGCCAAGTTTATCCAAGGTCATTGGATTTCCGCGTGGTTGCTGCTTTGACGGACCTTTGCTCCGGGCCATCTTCTTTCTGCAAAACACTGCGACTCATGGCGGGTCACGAAACGGCTAGCGAAGGTTTCGCTCCGGGCCAAACAGGTTCCAGCGCGATGCCACACAAGATGAATTCCCGCTCCTGTGAACGAGTGAACGGCTTTCATGTCATTTTAAAAGGCTACCTTGCGATGGCCGCTGGCCTAGCTGGCGATCAATGGAACGAAGGTGATGTTTCCTGCTCTGTCGTCCGCCGCGTGATGATGCCAGACGCATTTTTCACCATCGACGGCATGTTTGAAACTTTCCTAACGGTTCTGGATCAAATGGATGCTTACGATGCGGTGATCGCAGCAGAAACCGCGCACTATTTACCATTCCTCATGACCACGACGATCATGATGGAAGCCGTAAAAGCTGGAGTGGGTCGGGAAACCGCGCACAAGGCGATCAAAGAACACGCAGTGGCGACTGTGAATGATTTGCGCCATGGAATCATCGACCGCAATAATCTAGTGGAGCGTCTAGCAGAAGATAAGCGCCTAGGGCTTTCCCGGGACTTTCTCGATGCGATTCTGGCGAAGGGCGACCGCGAATCCGGCGCGGCAAAATCCCAAAATCGAAGCCTTCGCAGCGGCTGTGAAAAAACTGGAAGCCGCCAGCCCAGAAGCCGCAGCTTACAAGCCTGGATCGATTTTGTAATTCGATCATCGTGGGCTATTTCGATTTAAAATGTCGAGCGATGAGAATCGCTTTTATTTAAGCGGCTAAGCGTGAATGCTGCAACATTTGCATCAGTATTGTGTTATTAATTTCCTATTGCACCCGAATCATTCCAAGTGCAAATAAATCATACTTTGAAAACCCAAAACCTATCATTGATTCGGCGTTTGCTGTTTGGAATCATCTTCCTGCCTAGTTTATCGAGTGCTTGGCAACCTGGGACTTATCCTGCACCGCCGCAGCGGATGTCTAGTTCAGGGTTCTCTGTCAATCGGGCAGATCGAAATGATGTCGTGGCCTTTTGGCATGCGGTCTATCAGGCCTCAGAAGGATATGAAAATCGTGTGGGGTGGTCCGGAAATTTCTCTGGAGATAACGGCACGACTTCTACTGCGTTCCGAGACGATGTGGAGCGGCGTCTAAACTATTTCCGTGCCATGTGCGGCGTGAGTGGCGATGTCGGGGTGAATCGAAACAATCCCGTAGTGATCGATCCCAATGATCGATTCGTGCCTGCTGCCTCCACGCTAAAATCGGCGGCATCGCAAAACGCAGCGCTGATGATCGCCCGAAATTATAATCCAAGTAACGGAAATAATCCGGCCTTGAGCCATGATCCACCAAGGAATGTCGAAGGCTGGAGCTCCTCTGCATGGAATGCGGCGGCAAAAGGAAGTTTTGCCTTTGGTCTGTACGGTCCGGGCGCCATCACGGAATACATGATCGAGCGCATTTCTAGCTCTGCGGTCACTTCAGCTTGGAATACGGATGTCGGGCATCGTCGCTGGAACTTATTTCCAGATGCTACGAATTTTGCAACGGGTGACCAACCGGGACGTGGAGTGAATGTGCCACCTACGAACGTGCTTTATGTGATTCAAAGCCCCTCGGAAATTTCAGAAAATCCTGGACCCGATTTCGTCGCTTATCCTGCGGCGGGTTTCTTTCCGGTGGGCATCAATACTCCGTTCTGGTCGCTTAGTGCCAAAGGAGCTGATTTCTCAAATGCGACGGTGAGAATGACAGATGCCGCTGGTAATCCAGTGCCGATTATTGCTGTTAGGCGCAATAATGCCTACGGCGATCCCGCGATTATTTGGGAAGTAGGTGGGAATGCAGCTGCGCGCTTTGTTTTGGCAGATACGAGATTCGATGTCTTCGTTTCCGGGATCCAAGGCAAGGTGCAGGTTTCAGATTATAATTATTCAGTGACCTTGATAAATCCGAATTTGATCATGGATGATCAGTCGATTGTCGGAGATGAGTCGATCTCCGCCAGTCAGGGGGGCGCTTATCGCTTCACTCCGCCTGTGGGTGCAGAAGCGGTGAGAGTTGTAGCCGCGAAACGCGAATCCAAGAAGTTGAGATTCAGCGCGGAATCGGCTTCTACGGTAATTGATGAGACAGCTCCGAACTATTCCCTGAGAGTAAAGTCTCGGGAGTTTGCAGGCTATGCAAAATTGAAAGGCAAACAATCGTATCGTCTCACATTTCCTAATGCCTACGATCCGATTCGGCGTGGAGTGCTAGAACAATCATTTCAGTTAGGCCGCGATATCATCGCGAAGCCAGGGGCAAAACTAAGCTTCCGCTATCGTCGTGGATTTATGACAAAGACTAGCGCTCTAGAAGTGCAGGCGTCTACCAATGGTGGTGTTTCATGGCAAAGACTCGGCAATCCGATCAAGGGTGTTTCTGATAATACCTTGCAGGGAAAAGTCTTAAAAGCCGAGCGCTCCCTTCCGCAATCATCCACGCCGATTCGGATTCGTTTCCACTACTACAGAGAGGGCGGTGCGATCTATACGCATGAAGCGGCGCCTACTTCGCCAACCGGAATTTTTATCGATGAAATCCGCACTAAAAATTGTGATTGGCTCGATGTGAAAAGAGAAAATGTGCTATCGAACGAAACCCGTAATTTTGACTTCAACTCGGGAACGGCAGGTTCCTCCATCGTTCCTAACCAACTATGGAGTTTGAGATTGCAGACCTTACTGGGTGGAGTCTGGCAACCACATGGCCCGGAAAGAGTGGTCCGTGTCGCGGCGCCTTAATCGAGCTGCTTCACTGCTTCCCAAGCGTCTTCCATCTGGTGTGCTGTCGCAGTCTCTAGACTGAGACCATGGGATTTGAGGAGCGTTTCCATTTTACCAAAGCGGGCCTCAAATTTCGCATTTGCTGCGGCCATGATCAGTTCCGGATCTGTTTTGCGGAAACGAGCTAGATTCACGATAGAGAAAAGGAGATCTCCCATTTCCTCATCCACCGCCGCTAGATCTTGGGCATCTACCGCAGAATCTAACTCTAATAGTTCTTCCCGGATTTTTGCGAGGACACCCGTTTCTGTGGGCCAGTCAAAGCCCACCTTGGCTGCTTTTTTCTGAAGCTTCGAAGCACGCATGAGAGCAGGTAAGCCTTTCCCGACATCGTGCAAATAGGGTTTTACCTCGTCGCCTTTTTCCGTGCGTTTGATTTCGTCCCACTGCTGTAAAACAGCATCTGTAGTCGCTGCGCCGCTATCGCCAAAGACATGCGGATGACGGCGCACCAGCTTTTCGCTGATGCCGCGTGCGACGTCGTCCAAGTTGAAACGACCTGCTTCCTCCGCGATTTCACTGTGGAAAACGACTTGCAGAAGGAGGTCGCCTAGCTCTTCTTCTAAATGATCGTAGTCGGCACGCTGGATCGCATCCACCGCTTCGTAGGCTTCTTCGATTAGATTTGGCACGATCGATAGATGGGTCTGTTCTGCATCCCATGGGCAGCCGCCGGGAGCACGCAACCGATGCATGATGGCACGTAGTCTAGCCATTTGGTTTTCGGCAGCGGGAGAATCGATCATTTCTTCGTCGGTCATTTTTTTGAGCTGGAGTTTGCTGCTTTGTGGAGAATCTCTTTCTCTTCTTTTGTTAGGCTTTGGAAGCCATCTTTGGAAATTTTATCCAGAATCAGATCCACTTGAGATTCTTGTTCCATGTCGATCTGAGTTCGCGGTCTCAGCTTGGGAGATGTGATGATCTTCGATTTGCCGGGAGAATCCGCTCCTTTATTTCCTAACAGCTGAGGGAATCGTGTGAGGAAAAATCCGAGAATCGCTCCTCCCAGATGCCCAGCCTCACCGCCTTCATTTCCTCCCCATTTGAGGGCGATGGATCCTACGGAAATCAGGATAAGCCCGATGGCCAGTTGACGCATCGATAGCTCAACCGGCGGTAAAAGGAGCTGCACTCTCAGATTCGGAGCGATCACCGCCACGCCGATCAAGATTCCATAAATCCCAGCGGAAGCTCCAACGAGTCCAGTCGCCAGATCCGTTCTTGGCAAAATTCCCACGAATGTCAGCAGGGAGAAAAATACAGCGCCTGCGATTCCGCAAAGCAGATAGTAGACCGTAAATTTTACTGATCCCCACCAGCGCTCCATCCAAGGCCCGAAAAAGAAAATCCCCAGAGAGTTGAAAATGACGTGGCCCAAGCTCCCGTGCATGAATTGGAACGTCAGAAATTCCCAGATCTGGCCTTCAAAAATCCCTGACTGGATCGTGAAAGCACCGAGTTCTCGAATCGGCTTTTGAACCGCAGAACCTGCCAAGATGATATCCAGAAAATAAATCCCCAAATTTAAAATCAGCAGCCATTTCACCACAGGAGTCAGCTGTGAGAAAAAACCGCCGCTCTGGCGTCGCACATTGCGGTAATAATCTCGGTCAGCGATTCCCATTCGCCGGATGAAGTATCACCGCACAGCGCCCATCGCAAGACTAGGTGAAGATATTGTCACCGAGAGATAATTTGCAAAATAGGGATCCGCGCTATCTTTACGCCGTCTAGGGTTTTTAGAGCGGCCGTGGCCCCGAGTTCACCTTGAAACT
>JAAURL010000100.1 GCA_012032235.1 Akkermansiaceae bacterium
GCCAAATGAGTGACTTCTTCACGCACTTTTTTCTGCTAGAGCTGTAGAAAGATAGCGCTCTGTCGATGAACAGCCAATCGTGACGATTCGCTTACCCTTGAACTCAGGACGTTTGGCGATTTGCATCGCCGCCCAGACATTAGCTCCCGTGGAAATGCCAGCTGGCAGACCTTCTTGCTGGGCAAGTGCTTGAGCGGTGGCAATCGCGTCTTCATTGGAAACAAGAATCGTTTCGTCGATGATGCTGGTGTTGAGATTTCCTGGGATAAATCCTGCGCCGATGCCCTGAATCATATGCGGGCCTGGTTGACCGCCGGAGATCACCGGACTGGCTGCGGGCTCGACAGCGAAAACTTTGACATCGCCACGAGATTTTAAAACCTCACCAACACCCGTGATCGTTCCACCTGTGCCAACTCCGGCGACGAACACATCGACTTGACCATCCGTGTCGCGCCAGATTTCTTCCGCAGTGGTATCGCGATGGACTTGGGGATTCGCCGGATTGTCGAATTGGCTGGGGCCAAATGAGCCTGCACCATGCTCTTCAAGAAGCTTCTTTGCCATGGCAATCGCACCGCCCATACCACGAGCGCGGGGAGTGAGAACAATCTCAGCGCCTAACAGACGGAGCAGAACACGCCGCTCGATCGACATGCTTTCCGGCATGGTCAAAATACAACGATAGCCTTTCGCCCGAGCAATGAAAGCCAAGGCAATTCCAGTATTTCCCGAGGTCGGTTCGATGATTGTTCCACCGGGCTGTAGCTTCCCATCCCGCTCCGCAGCCTCGATCATCGCCTTACCGATACGATCTTTCACGCTGAACAACGGATTGAAAAATTCCGCTTTCACGCAGATTTCTGCACCTAGGCCAGCAGTAACATGATTCAAGCGAATGAGTGGTGTGTTGCCGACGGTAGCGGCCATGTTTTCAGCAATTTTCATAGTCGTTATAAAATAATGTTGATGAAGGCTTGCTGCCCCAGACTCTGGAGTCAAGGCAGGGAATTAGAGACTCCGCGTCAAATCTGGAAATCAGAAGTTCCAGAATCAAGATGCAGTCCACATTCGAATTTTTCCCCATTGAAACGAGTGGCCTCGACATCACCGTTTTCCACCGGGCGCGTGCTGTGCCAGTCGCCCATGGTGGCGTAGCCCTTTTCCGCGAGTGGATGACGTGGCAAATTGTTTTGGTGAAAATAGAGATCCACCTGCGCGTCTGCCCAATCAAGAATCGGATAGGCTTTTAAAGTCTTCTTTTGCTGTTCAACAAAAGGACGATCAACGCGAGTGCTCGACTGGGAGCGGCGCAGTCCACTAAGCCAAACGTCGGCTCCAATTTCGCGGAGCGCACGATTCATAGGTTCGATCTTGGTGATGAGACCATAGCGATCTGCACCATCTTTCCCGTTCTCCCAAAGATTTCCCCACAGCGCCTGCATCCTCGCAGCAGATACGGTCGGCTGATAGATTCGTAGGTCGAGATTTAGTTTTGAGCTTAGGTCTTCTGCATATTGATAGGTTTCAGGAAACAAGAATCCTGTATCGATAAAGACGACCGGGATCTTTGGCGCGTGTTCATGAATGAGATGGAGCATGACCGCTGCTTGTAGCCCAAAGCTAGTTGACGCGATGAGCCGATCTCCCAACTGGTCATAGAGAAAACGCAAGCGCTCCCCTGCCCTCAACGGCGCGAGCGCAGCCGAAAGCTCGTCAGGATGGACATCTTTGGCCATCGTTGCCGGGATTTCGTATTTGAGTGCTTCCATAATAAGGAGAAATGTTTTGTTAGACAGCGGCGCGTGCCTCTGGCTTAATGTTTTTGTGGAAATCTGGACCTTGGACGGTCGCTGCCACGTAGCCTTCGCGGATGCAGAAATCACCGAAGCGTTCTCCTTCGTTTCGCGCTGCGGCGTAGTGTTTGAAGATCGGCGCTAGCAGATCCTTGATGTGGTCTGCCTGCACATTCTCCCGATAAAGTTTAGACAATCGCTGCCCTGCGAAACCACCACCAAGGTAAACATTGTAAGCCGAAGGACCACGCCCGACGAACCCGATCTCTGAAATGAAAGGACGTGCGCAACCGTTCGGGCAACCCGTCATCCGAATCGTAATTGCATCATGGCGCAGGCCATTTTCTTCTAAGGATCCTTCAAGCTCAGTGAGCAAGTCTGGCAAATAACGTTCAGCTTCTGCTAGAGAAAGCCCGCAAGTTGGCAGTGCAACACAGGCTAACGAATTCAAGCGCAAAGCGCTTTTCAAGTGACTATCTTTGATCCCGTATTCTCCTAACAATTTCTCAATTAGCGGACGCTTCGCAGGCGAAACATTCGCGATGATGAGATTCTGATTTGCAGTAAGACGGAAATCCCCGTCGTGGATTTTCGCGATCTCGCGAAGCCCCGTGCGCATCGGATAGCTAGGCGTATCCAGCACACGGCCACCAGCGATGAAAAGTGTGAGGTGTGAATTTCCATTAGAATCTTCCACCCAACCGTAGCGGTCACCATTGTCCTCAAATTTAAACTCACGAACTGGACCGAGATCATAGCCGAGGTATTCGTTCAGCTTCGCTAAAATCCAATCCGGGCCTTTATCATCGACCGTGTATTTGAAACGGGAGTGCTTCCGATCCGTACGATCACCAAAATCACGCTGCACCAGCACGACTTTTTCTGCGACATCGACAACTTGCTCCGGCGTGCAAAAACCAATCACATCCGCAATGCGTGGATAGGTTGCCTCATTGCCGTGTGTGGAACCCATTCCGCCGCCAACTGCAACATTGTATCCCACGAGTTCCCCACCTTCGACAATCGCGATGAAGGAAAGGCAGTTCGCATAAATATCAACATCATTCGATGGCGGGACCGCGACGGTGATTTTAAATTTCCGTGGAAGATAAGTTTTCCCGTAGATCGGCTCAATCTCTTCTTCGCTAGACTCGATTTTTTCTCCATCTAACCAAATCTCATGATAAGCACGGGTCTGTGGCGTGAGATGTGTAGATATGTCTTGCGCAGCTTTTAGCGCTAAAGCGTGAACTTTAGAAAGATGAGGATTCGGGTTGCACATCACATTGCGATTCACATCACCACATGCAGCGATGGTATCCATAGCCGCTTGATTGATCTCAGCGATGGTCCGCTTAAGATTGGTTTTGATAATTCCGTGGAATTGGAATGCTTGGCGCGTGGTCAGCTTGATTGTTCCATTTGCGAATTGTGTCGCTAGGCGGTCTGTCTCCAGCCATTGCAGCGGAGTAGCCACACCACCGGGCACACGGATGCGAATCATGAAGGAGAACGCCTTCTCCAGCTTGTGCTTGCGGCGATTTGCGCGGAGATCCCGATCGTCCTGCTGATAGGTTCCGTGGAATTTCAGCAGCTGCTGATCATCCTCGCACATCGAGCCCGTGGAAAGATCGGCGAGGCCTTCTGCGATCGTGCCGCGGAGGTAATTGCTATCGATCTTGATGTATTCGTTCGCGGAAAGTTTTTTTTCACTCATGGTGTTAGGATTTTAAAAATTCAATAAACGTCACGTTGATAGCGTTTGCTTTTCTTTAGATCTTCAACGTAGGACTCCGCCGCTTCTCGGGAAATTCCAGCTTGGTTTTCGACGATGGAGATCAGCGCTTGGTGAACGTCGCTGGCCATACGGTTTGCATCTCCGCAAACATAGAAATGAGCTCCTTCTTGCAGCCATTGATATAGCTCCTTAGCTTGTTGAATCATACGATCCTGCACATAGACTTTCTCTGGCTGATCGCGGGAAAATGCGACATCGAGACGAGTGAGATTCCCGCTCTTGAGTTGATCCTGCCACTCCAGTTGATAGAGGAAATCATAAGTGTAGTGTTGATCGCCAAAGAACAACCAGCTTTTACCTTTTGCCTCAGTGGCAGCGCGATGTTCGACAAAGGCGCGGAAAGGAGCGACGCCAGTTCCTGGTCCGACCATGATGATCGGCGTGGCGTCATCCGCTGGCAGGCGGAAATTTTTGTTAGGTTGAATAAACATTGGCACCGTATCGCCAGCTTTCACCAAGTCTGCTAAATAGGTGGAGCATACTCCTTTGCGCTGACGGCCGTGCGATTCATAGCGCACTGCGGCGACGGTGAGATGAACCTCATCGGGATGCGCTAGCGGGCTGGAAGCGATCGAGTAAAGCCGTGGTGGCAGCTTCCGGAAAATACTGACTAACGCGTCTGCCGAGATTCCGTTAGGAGCAAAATCGCTGATCGCATCAACGATTTCCCGCCCGTAGTTGTATTCTTTCAACTTCTCCTTGGCATCTTCTGCGAGGAGTTTTTGAAGATCCGCCGAGCTGCTGGCTTCTGCTAGTTTTGTGAGAACAGCGCGGGAAAGAGCGGTAATGTCGTAGTCTTCGCGGAGAGCATCTGCTAGCAGTTTCTTGCCCACGTTTTTGACTTCGATCTCCTCGCCCCCACTGAGCTTGGCAGCTTGGATCACCGCCTTTACCACGTCTGGAGCATTCACTGGTAAAACGGCCAATGCATCGCCTGGCTCGTAGGAGAAACCGGAACCTGTTAGCGAAAACTCCAAATGGAGAGTCTCCTTGGACGATCCTTCGCCGTTTAAAATCAGCGTATCAATCGTCTCGGCAGGAAATGGATTTTTCTTCCCATACTCACTTGTTAAAACGGGAGCGGGAGCGACAGCAGCGGCAACGGGAGCCACCGATGCGGGAGCGAGAGCAGCCAAGGAACCTTCAAGCCAATGGTAAAATCCTCCTCGTAGTCAACATCGCAATCTTGGCGATCAAACGCACGGGAGGCTCCCAAAGTCGTTAAGCGAGCATCTACATCTTTCCCGATTTGGCAGAATTTCTCGTATGACGTATCTCCCAATCCGCAGACGGAAAACTTTACGTCCTTGAGCGAGAGATCTGCGCTCATGAATTCTTTATAAAACGAAACCGCAGTTTCCGGTGGTTCGCCATCTCCCCAAGTCGAAACAACAACGAGGAGATTATTCGTTTTCGCCAGATCAGCGGGAGAAATGTCAGACATGTTTTCATGACTGCTTGGAAGCCACGCTTTTTGGCGGCCTTCACCGCGCGATCGGCAAGAACCTCGGAATTTCCCGATTCCGTGCCATACAGCACGGTGAGTTTCCCGGCAGAGACGGGAGCGGGAGCGATTTTCGCAGCAGGTCCAGAAGCCGCGAGAAATCCGCTGAGCCAGCCACGTTGAACGGGGTCTAGGCCAGCAAGGAGCGAATCCAACGCTTGGCGCTGGGCAAAAGTGAATGGTGCGTGCTCGGGAAGCATAATCCTTAGTTAATTACCTCTTTTTATGAGGTTTCGCCAAAAAATTGCACCTTGCTCGGCTGAAAAGCAACCATTTTTTCGCCACTCTCAGGAATTTTAGGTGAAAATGATCCTGTGACAGCATTCTCTTGCATCGGCTGAATCAGGTGCCTAGTTTTCCGCGCCGTGCCGATTACTGCTATTCTAGCCCTTGAAGATGGACGCTGTTTCGAAGGAACAGCATTCGGAGCCACCGGAACTACCACCGGAGAAATCTGTTTTAACACCTCCATGACAGGTTACCAAGAGGTGATCACAGATCCCTCCTACCGTGGTCAGATCATTTCCATGACCTATCCACAGATTGGAAATTATGGAATCAACTCGGAAGATGCCGAGTCAGCCGCGCCACACATCCGCGCCTTTGTCATCGGAGAGCTTTGCGAAATCCCTTCAAACTGGCGCTCAAGCCAATCACTTCCCGCCTATCTCGCCGAACACAGCATCCTCGGCATCGAAGGGATCGATACACGTGCTCTGACCAAACATCTGCGCTCTCGTGGTGCCATGCGGGCATGTGTGACTACGGAGCTAGACGCTCACGGTGCCATCGCCGCAGCCAAAGCTTCGCCTTCCATGGAAGGAATGGACTACGTCAGAGAAGTTTCTACCGAGAAACCCTACTTCTGGAACGAAGAATCTAGGGAGTGGAGATTGCCTAACGAAATGGCGAAACAAACAGGTTACCATGCTGATCTGCCACCCGTGCGCCATCGAATCGTCGCTTACGATTTCGGTCTGAAATACAATATTCTCCGTCGCCTTCGCCAAGCTGGCTTCGAGGTAGAAGTCGTCAATTCTCGCACCAGTGCCGCTGAAATATTGGCTAAAAAACCAGACGGCCTTTTCCTTTCTAACGGTCCCGGAGATCCAGCCGCACTTGGCTACATCCACCAAGAAATTCGCTCCCTACTTGGGAAAATGCCGATTTTCGGGATCTGCCTAGGAAATCAAATTTTGGCCCACGCCTTCGGTGGGAAAACTTTTAAACTTAAATTCGGCCATCGCGGCGGTAATCAGCCCGTCAAGGATCTCCGCACCGGGAAAATTTCGATTACCTCACAAAATCACGGATTTGCCGTTGATCCAGATTCGCTCCCTCCAGAAATCGAGATCACTCACGTCAATCTCAATGATAGCACCGTCGAAGGAATGCGCCACCGTGAGCTGCCTGTTTTCAGCGTCCAATATCACCCGGAAGCAGCTCCCGGTCCAAACGATGCCGCCTATTTTTTCGAGGAATTTGCCGCAATGATCGATCAGTCAAAGAAGGGTTAAACCGCGAATGGACGCCAATGGACGCGAATTGATTTTGAAAGATGAGGTTTATGCCATCATCTCATGCGCGTTTGAAGTCATCAATGGGCTAGGTCACGGGCTTCATGAAAAGCCATACGAAAATGCCCTAGCGGTTGAGTTCAGGCATCGCGGCATTCCTTTCACTCAACAGCCAAAATTCCCAGTTGTCTGGCGAGATGTCCTAGTAGGTGAGTTCATTCCTGACCTCATCGTTCACGAACAAATCATAGTCGACGCCAAAACAATCGAACGCATCACTCAGGTCGAGCGCGGACAAATGTTGAACTATCTCCGTATCACCAGACTCCCAGTCGGTCTCATGATTAACTTTAAAAAATCCAAACTTGAGTGGGAGCGCATCGTGCTATCTCACTGAATCACTTATTTCATTCGCGTTGATTCGAGTCCATTCGCGGTTACAAAATTATGAATACTATTATCATCGGCCTCCAATGGGGCGACGAAGGAAAAGGCAAAATAGTCGACTACCTCACCGAATCTTCAGACGTCATCATCCGTGGCCAAGGCGGCAATAACGCCGGCCACACCGTCATTGCCAAAGGCACAAAGTATGTCCTCCACCTTTTACCTTCGGGAATCCTTTGGGACAATAAGATCAATGTTATTGGAAATGGTGTGGTCATCGATCCCGTAGGCTTAGTGCAGGAAATCCAAAAGATCGAAGCTCAAGGCATTTCAATCACACCCGACAAGCTCATCATCTCAGACCGTGCGCACGTTGTCCTCCCCGTTCACAAAGAACTGGATGCCGCCCGCGAAGCAGCCCTAGGAGATCAGAAAATTGGCACGACACGCCGCGGCATCGGTCCCGCCTACGCAGACAAAATCAATCGCTGCGGATTACGAATTTCCGATTTGCTTGATCGCGAATTCACCGAGCAACAAATTACCCGCCGCGTCACCGAGGCAAACGAAGTGCTCGCTCGCTACAACCTCACTATCTTTAAAGCGGATGAAGTCATTGCCGAAGTTTATTCTGCCTTCGAGCGGCTACGCCCACACATCGCGAATACGATTCCCGAATTGCACTCAGCTTGGAAAGCAGGGAAAACTCTGCTTTTCGAAGGAGCGCAAGGGACGCTGTTAGATATCGACTTCGGCACCTACCCGTTCGTCACTTCCTCTAACACTACAGCAGGTGGCTCATGCACAGGTTCTGGTTTACCACCGACAGCCATCCAATCAGTCATCGGAGTTTGCAAGGCCTACACCACTCGCGTCGGCTCAGGACCATTTCCAACCTGCGACGAAGGACTTTCCGAATACTTACACGGCTTAGGCAGGGAATTCGGAGCGACCACCGGCCGCCCACGTGGCTGCGGTTGGCTGGACACTGTGTTGCTGCGCTTCGCTTGCATGGTCAATGGAGTAACGGGATTGGCTGTTACAAACGTCGATGGACTCGACGAATACGAGACTTTGCAAATTTGCACTGGCTACGACATCGATGGCACCGTTCACCAACTGCCGCCGGCAGATCGTAAAGCTTGGGACCGCGCCAAGCCTGTCTACGAATCGCTCCCTGGCTGGAAATCAGACACCACCGACTGCACAAAATACGAGCAACTTCCCGCTCAGGCAAAAGCCTACCTCTCCCGCTTATCAGAACTTTGCGGCGCACCCATCGCTTTTGTCGGAGTCGGGCCAGATCGTGCACAGACATTGGTTGTTTAATTTCGCAAAATTTTCACACTTCCCGCATTCGGATTTCATGAGTCTCTAGGGTATTCATTGGCGAAACCGCACCTGTATGATAGCCACGAAATCCCTTCTTCTCCCAACTGCGAAGCCAGAAACCGCCATGCAATCCCATCCCGAAATTCCGCGACATATCGCCATCATTATGGATGGCAACGGGCGCTGGGCAAAGGAGCGCGGGCTTCCCCGGCTAGAAGGACACCGCGCCGGCGCAGAATCGGTGCGGGAAGTCATGGAAGCCTGCATTACACTAGGCGTAGATTACCTAACACTCTACGCGTTTTCCTCAGAAAACTGGAATCGTCCAGAAACCGAAGTGAAGGCATTGATGGGCTTGCTCGACCGTTTCCTCAAAGAAAAAGCGAAAGATCTAGATGAAAGAAATGTCCGGCTCTTAGCCATTGGCCAGTTAGATCGATTACCGAAAAAAACTCGAGATTTGCTGGAGAAAATCCAAGCGCGCACCGCGAATTACACGCGGATGACTCTGGTTCTCGCACTTTCCTACGGCAGCCGCGAGGAAATCGTCAGTGCAGCTCGCTCCCTCGCCACTGATGCAGTTTCAGGGAGAATCTCTCCCGAGGAAATCGACTGCAAACTATTCGCCTCCCGTTTACACACCGCAGACATTCCCGATCCTGATCTGTTAGTTCGCACGTCTGGCGAGATGCGTGTTTCTAATTTCCTGCTCTGGCAAATCAGCTACGCAGAGATGGTCATTCTCAAGAAATTTTGGCCCGAGTTTCGACAAGCTGATCTGTTCGAATCAGTCAAAGAGTATCAGCGAAGGCACCGTCGCTTCGGCGCATTGTAAGACCCGCTTGATGAGGAGACCTTCCCAACACTCAGCTCGCCTTTAAGAAGCTGGAGACCTGAACCAATCTGGTGAATTCGAATGAATTCTTCGTTACGAACTCGGATTGCTGCTTAGGCGATGTGAATTTGCGATTTCTCAACTGATCGATGGCGAAATCACTTAGCGCCGTGATGGCTATTTCCACCACTACAATGCGCCTATTCTTTAATTCGTCCGAACCTGCTCCATTAAAAGGTGACAAGTCCAAAATTACGTCGTGCTTTTGTTTGCAGGGTATCTTCCAGCATTTGGCCCACTCACCCATCGCCAGGCAGGCCGGACCATTTCGCGGACATCTTTGCGAGTAGCGACCCATCCGAGAAGCTCTTTTGCCAATGTTGGATCTGCGACAAGCGAAGCTGGATCACCTTCGCGCCTAGGTCCATATCTGACGGGCACGGTTTTTCCTGTGATTTCCTCGACGGCGCCAATGATTTCTTTCACCGAAACACCGACTCCTGTTCCCAGATTACAGCGGATGGATTCACCGCCAGCTGCTAATTGATCAAGCGCGCGGGCATGAGCATCTGCCAAGTCCTCCACATGGATGTAGTCACGGATGCAGGTTCCGTCCGGCGTATCATAGTCGGTGCCGAAAACTTCGAGATAATCGATTTCGCCTGTTACGGCCATCATCACTCGTGGAATCAAATGTGTTTCAGGATTGTGGTCCTCCCCGATCAGGCCGTCTGCTGAGCAGCCGCTCGCGTTGAAATAACGTAAGCACGCGCTTCGCAGTCCCCATGCAGTGCCGCAATCGCCACAGTGTATCCAGAGCATCTTGTAGTCCCAATTGTCTTGAATTGTGGCATGCTTTTGCTTGGCAAGAGCGCCAAGCATCATGCGGTGCATGGTTTCGAGCTCGTAGCTCAGAGCGATTCGCCTGCAAGCGGAGCAGGGCTCCAAGATGTCAGCGTCGCAACGGAAAGCGTCTCGATCAGTCCGCCAAGCACGAAACAGATCGACAGGACATGTACGTGCAGCTCGCCGGGCTGCCCAGGTAATGTGCCTCCTCCTCATCATGCCTGCTCACAGCCTCATGCTCACAACTGAGCGCACGTGTGCAACGAATCAAGGGCTAGAGTACGGCACGCACGCTAGATCATTGTACGCACTGGCATGTGTACGGCATGCTGTCGAGGGTTGTGGCAGCCTGCAAGCAAAGCAACACTAGTCCATCACGGACTTGTGCTGCTCCTGGCGCCATACTCATCAGAATCGTTGGATACGCATGCTGTTTCGCATATGTATGTCCGATGGTCCGAGATATCTGCCTGTAGCGGCATGGTCTTGCAAACTCGTCAAACAGCAGCAGCACACACCAATCGATGCTACTCTATGATTCCTCATGGATCGTTGCTACAAGCACACTTGCATACAATCACATACCTCTCCGTTCGAGCTTCATGCAGCTCTCATTCCCCCTTGGGCCACGCGCAACAGCTTGCATGGCTTCAAGTGCTTCTCAGGAGCAGTTGCCTCCGTCATACACACTTTGGGTCATGCAGCATACTAGGAAACTGTCTGCTGTGAACATTTTACTGCTTTTGAACCTATAGCTGTCGAGTCTGCTGCATGCAGGCTGCCCACAGGATGAGTGGCCCTGCCAACAAACATTGGCGTAACAGGCAGTGGGCCAGACATGGGGAGATACCTAGCTGAAACACGCTTCCTACGATCACTGAATGATCCATGTGGGGCATCTGATGGTGCCGGCCTGCCCCATGAGCTTGTGCCCTACCTCAACGCCACGCACTGGCCCCATGACAATTCCCCGCTGCCAGAATGTATGATAGATCTAGCAAAGCCATACGTCAGAGCTACAACACCATGTGTTGTGGGCAGGTCACCATGTGCCTTATTGAATACGGCCCCATGACGTTCGCCACTCAAGCTGGGCGCAGCTGCTTCCTGTTGGTCTCTCATGCCGGGAACTACA
>JAAURL010000101.1 GCA_012032235.1 Akkermansiaceae bacterium
AATCTCCAGCCAATTTTAACTTTCTAAAACGGCTCCAGTCCAGATCTTCCATCAATTCCCGCCGCCAGAAAGTACTCTCTTGCTGAAGTGTCGGTAGAAATGTCCCATGAATGCCGTTGAGGAAGAATTTTTTTCTGAATTTGAACGGTAGATCGGTTCGCCAGGGCTGCCATTTCTCGTTTGCTAGGGTGCTGTAGCCCGTCATCCAACCGGCTGCGGTGTCGGTGAAAGCATCTCTCAAGACCTCTAGTGCCGTTGGAAACAGGAAATCGCCCGCGTTTAAATAGCCTATCACATCTCCCTGACATCGAGCGAACCCCTTTGCCAACCCGTCGTAAACTCCTTGATCCGGTTCGCTGAAGATTGAGACTGGAAGATCGCCCGCTACTTCGCGGATGACTTCTAGCGACCGATCCGAAGATGCAGCATCTACGATGATGTATTCAAAGCTAGCCTCAGGATCAAGAAGCAATGTCTGCTGTCGAATTGATCTTAGGGTAACAGGTAGAAGTTTCGCAGCGTTGAAGCAGGAGGTTACCAGCGAAATGGAGACGGGTCTGGCCACGGATCAACGAGTTTGATTCCTGTTAAGTCTTCTTTTCAACCAAGCACCCCAGTAGGACCACACAGTCTCGAAATACACTCGGAGTCTGGGATCCAGCACGATCCGGATGCCCCGCTCCGCCATTTGCTGATGCAGACCCACATGCTCGACATAGCACTCCACTTGTGGATCCTCGTTGAGGAGGATGACGTAGCGGGTTCCTTCCAGGGTTCCTGCGGGATAAATGGCGCATCCATTGAAATTGGAGCCAACCTCGTAGCGGTGAGTAAGGGATCTGAACTTGCGCCACAGAGAAACCCGTTGGCTGTCGATCTCCGGATAAGTCTGGCGTGTGAGTGCCCCCTTCTCTCGGTAGGCATAGGAGTCATAGAAGTGGATCTTCCACATTCGTTGGTAGACTGTTCCAAATGCGGTGATGACGGTCCTGGTTTCCAAGGAGCGGACACATTCACGGATGTAGTCGACCGGCAGGGAATGGACATCGAAGTCCACCACCATCACGGCATCCAGGTTTTTCAGTCCAATCTTCTCTCTCACGTGGTCCAGATAGAGGTTTCTGAAAAATGCCATTTTTGACATTCTTCGGATCGAAAAGGCGGGCATCAACTGGCCGCTGGCTTGTGCGGGGATCGTCACCTCGCCCAGATCTTCTCCCAGAACTGTTACATTGGAATGTCTTCTTGCTAGATCGTCTAGCCACTCCCTCGACCCATCGACACTATCGTTCTCGACAAATACCCATGAGACCTGAATCTCGTCCGACTCAAGTTTCCTCAGCAATTCCCAGTTGCGAGTTACCGCCTGCTTGCAATCACGGACGAGCCCGCAAATGGCGAGGCGGCGTGGGATAGTAAGGGGCATGATCACTTTGGTTACTGATATTCCAGAAATAAATTTCGAATCTTTTTTGCGCAGGCCCTGACGTGAGAAGAAAGTTTAAAGGTTAGCCTCCCTAACAAGTGGCCCAAATCGGAAAACTTAGGATCGATTCCTTTAAAATTGGATTCTATGACCGCTTTCGTGCATCGAGCATGTCTGTTGCACGTTTGTGGCCACGCAGCCTCGCAGTGCTGACTTGAACGTCCAACTGATTCCGTAAGCCGAAAGCTATTGCTGCAGACTGACCGACTGCACGCAGTTTAGGATGTCGCCTCCAAAAATTTAGTTGCGGTGGATATTCATTCAGCAATCGATTTCTTAGAAGGATGGTGGAGCATTCATCCGCTTCCATCAGTCGTAAAATATACGAAAGAGCTAATCGTTCTGGTGGAATTAAGTGAATGAGTTTCAGGCATGGAAACAAGCCAACGCCTAAACTCATTGTGATCGATGTCCACGCCATGTCATGGTCACCACAAGACATCAGAGAGTCCCCCCTTGCGGTCCAGATTAGTAGCTAGTTCATCGCCCTGAGTGCGTCTAAGATACGCTTGAGCGACGTTCCGCCGTAAGCACATGCCTGCACCAACCGGTGTGATCGAATAATTAAAGTATTCATTTCCCCAGCAGATATTATCGACTCGTCTAACTGCAATGTTGGGCTCAAAACGTTCAAACCAGCCGGGGGGAGGAGTTTCGTATTCAGCCTCTATAGTTCCTCCCCATGCACCCAAAAATGGATAGTTTTCCGAGATTTGCAACGCACGCTCAAGATAGTTGCTATCGAGGAGATTGTCGTCATCTACAAATACCAAAACCTCTCCGGTTGAAGCTTCTATGCCTCTCAGTCTCGCTGGTGTCAGCCCGACCTGAGGCTCACGTATGATCCTCGAATGCGCGTGCCACGAAAGGTCCACATCGTCCTCGATTGGAAGTGTGGATGCATTGTCAATTACAAGTAACTCCCATTCCTTCTGCTCCAAAGACTGCCGTTTGAGGCAGTCGATTGTACGACGCAGGAATGCCGGTCGCGGGTTATGTGTACAAATGATCAAGGATAGACGTGGCATCGCAGAATTCTCGGGGCTAATTAGAACAAATCATTTCTTAAGACAAAAACGTCGCCTGCTGTCTCACAAATTGAAAAGCCATTATAAAGAAACTGTGAGATGTGTTTATAAGATTCATTCCAGCCACATATCCTTGGATGGGTTTCAAGAATTAGATACTTTATATAGTGAGGAATATCCGTTGGAGTAAGTGCCAACTCAGCACCCTCGACATCCATGACTATTACTGAAGGTTGGAAGGGAGTTTGTGATAAAATAGATTCGAGTGAACACCCAAATACCTCAATTGTATTGTTGCCACTTGGATTTTCACTCTCCTGAATTCGATCTATCCAAAAATCAGATGAAGCGGAGAGGTTGAATGTTCCATCCGTGCCCGTGAAGCACGCTTCAATTAAAGTCGGAGAGAATCCGTTCAAAGCATAGTTTTTCTTTAAAATCGCTGCAGTTGTTGGATTTGGCTCAACACAGCAAATCTGTTTGACGCCGATTATTTTCAAACAAAACAAAGAGACGAAACCAATTGCTGAGCCAATTTCGAGGACGCTATCGCTTGCTTCGACGTATTTTGAGCAAAGATCGATTTCGGATGACTCATAATTTCCTGAAGTAATATGTTCCCGCATCGCCTTGCTAATTGAACGCAAATCGAGGGCTATACCATTCTGATCCCAATGATCGATGTGTGACTCAATATATCGATCCGTGACAAACTTACGTAGACGCCACGGCTTTACTTTTCTCATCCAATGAGGAATCATTTTAAGTGCATTAGTTCTTGAATTTTTGATGGGGCCACGATGTAGCCGTGGTCCCCTGTGTGAGGGTATAACCTTCCCGGGCAAGGTGATTCTAGAATAGTAAAAGATATCTTTCTTTCGATTAAGTCGTAAGTTTCTGTATTATGTGGACCTACCCAAAGTGTGAGAGAATATTTTCCTGGAATCAAAGGAGGTAAACTCGCGGATATAGAAAGTTGATGTTCTTGATTTGAAGGCGAAATAAAACCGTCGTGTGTGGGGATGACTTGCATAATGCAATTGCCGACGGGATCAAGTATATCAGCAGCTATAAAACAATTCTTATGCGGTCGTAATGAACTAAGTTTGAGCTTTATGATGAGCTCAATCAGGCCGGATCTTTCTGCCTTGCTGAGATGTGCTTCTGTAAATTGGATGGCCTTTGAGGTAGAGCATTCGTTTAGTGTCCAAGAATCCTCTGTGCTCTCACTAGTTGAACGGTAGCTGGCAATTACGTTTTTGATTTTGTCTACAGAAATTACTCTGCCTTCGTTAAGTAATACTCCTGCTGAGCAAAGTCGGGTGATTGCATTTAGATCATGGCTGACAAACAAAACAGTGCGCCCTCCTTTAGCTACTTCCTGCATTTTTCCGATACATTTCTTCTGGAATTCCGCATCACCGACGGCGAGGACTTCATCAACCACGAGAATTTCAGGCTCGAGATGGGCAGCAACAGCAAACGCCAAACGAACATACATTCCGGAAGAATATCTTTTTACCGGGGTGTCGAGGAACTTCTCGACCCCAGCAAAGTCGACGATCTCGTCGAATTTCGAACTTATTTCCCGGCGCGTCATGCCAAGGATCGCGCCGTTTAGAAAAAGGTTTTCCCTGCCGGTGAGTTCGGGGTGGAAGCCGGTCCCAACTTCAAGCAGAGAGGCGACGCGGCCTGTAAGCGTCACCCGTCCGGAGGTCGGCTCGGTGATGCGGGAGAGGACCTTCAGCAGGGTGGATTTCCCAGCGCCATTGCGACCAATGATTCCCAAGACCTCGCCTTGCTTAACCTCGAAGGAAACATCTTTGAGCGCCCAGAATTCCTCGATGCTGTCGCCTTGGAGACTCTGTCTGCCCGATGCGAGATCGCGGGTCTTGCGCAGAACGGACTTGGCTCCGTTTGCAAGAGTGTCCCGCAGAGAGGTGTAACGCTCGCGTGGCCCTTGGTGGCCGATGAGGTAGCTCTTGGAGAGGTTTTCTACTGAGATGACGGGGTCTGACATGAGTGGATAGAGAAGGGAAGTCAGAGATAGGGGTTGCGGGGGAGTTGTTTGACGTGGAATCCGCGGGATTTCAGGTCGCTAAGAAGCGTCTCATTCACGGGGCCGGTGAAGGCGATGAAGGTGACTAACCCCCAGTCCATGAGGCGGAGGCGGCAGAGAAGATCCTGCAAGCGGATGCCGACTCGGGTGAGGAAAAAACCCTTTGACCCGGGAGAAGCGTTATCTTCTGCGTAGGAAGCGTGGTAGTAGTCGTTAAAATACTGGTAGGCGATGGTCTGGCAGTTCATGGCAATCATCATTTTTTCCATTTCCCGTACGGATAGCCGAAAAATGTAGTTCCCACATTTTTCGAATTCGAACTCGGTATCACCTCGAAGCTTGTTTTTGATCCATCGCTTGAAGCGATTAAGTACTCGCCCATGCCCATCGGTGGGTTCGATGAGGATCACGGCTTTTCTCGAAACCCTAACCATTTCGTAAAAGGCTACGGCAGGGCGCGGGAAGTGGTGATACGCCTCTTTACAGAGCGTGTAGTCGGTGGCTTGGTCAGATACGCTAATGGACTCTGCGTTCTCCGCCCGGAACTCCCGGATAAAGCCTTTCTCCGCAGCGGCTATCAGTGTGGCATCGGTGAGGCTAGTGGCGATGGCCTGTGCACCGTGTTGGTTCAGGTAGTAAGCATCGCTGCCGTAGTTGCCATCGCCGATGGTCAGCCAGTCCGCTCCCGGGTCGCACTCAAGGATTGGAAGGAGGCCTTGTCGCAAACGGAGGTGCCGCCAGTTATCCACCGTGTGAGGCGCGGTATAACAGGTGGGTAGCGAGGCAGCTTCAGTAATCTGCTGCTCGTGGCGGGTGTGCCGCTCATAGCTCCAGTCTCGGTTTTGAGATTCACTTTTCACAATCCAAGAGAAGCGGTTATCAGGTTTGAGAAATTCTGATCAAATCAGGTCCGCGAAGCTCTTTTCCATTTTTCGGAACTTGCGGATACCTAGCCAGAGGAAGAATGCGGTGACGGCGATGGAGATGCCGAGAGTCTGGAGATTGAGTGGCGACTGGCCGCCAAGTAGGCACCAGCGGAAGCCGTCGATGACACCGACGACAGGGTTGAGTGAATAGAGGAGCTGCCATTTCTCCGGAATGACGGCACTGGAGAAACCGACAGGTGAGACGTAAAGCCCGAATTGGACGAGAAACGGAATAATGTAGCGGAAATCCCGATATTTCACGTTGAGTGAGGTGATCCAAAGGCTGGGGCCGAGCGAGGCGAAGAAGGCGAGTAGGACGAAGAGCGGGAGAAATAGGATGTTCCACCCGGGAAGAAACTGGTACCAGATCATCATCCCGGCGAGCAGGGTGAAGCTGATGAGGAAGTCCACAAAGGCAACCACAATCGTAGCGGTCGGCACGATGAGCCGGGGGAAATAGACTTTGGAAATCAGATTGGAGTTCGATACTAGGCTGTTTGATGCCTCGGCGAGTGCGGTGGCGAAAAATGTCCATGGCAGCATACCCGCGAAAACCATGAGTGCGTATGGCGTGGCACCGTCTGCGGGCAGCTTTGCGACTTTTCCAAAAATGACAGTAAAGACCAGCATCGTAAGAAAAGGCCGGATGACTGCCCAAGCGACGCCAATAATGGTTTGCTTGTAGCGAACAGAGAGGTCACGCCAGGCAAGGACTTGGAATAGCTCGCGGTAGTGCCAGAGGTCGCGCCAGTAGTTTTTCTCACTGCGACCAGCTTCTAACACGGTCTTGATAGGTAAGGATTGAGACATGGAAGGAAACGAAAGGCTAAGTTAAATCAACTCAACGTCTTGGTCTCGGCTCGGGTGAGGATTTGAGCGACGGTTGAACCGATTGTGCGCGGTTTCCAGCCGAGAACTTCTTGGGCTTTGGTGGGAGCACCGACGAGGCAGTGACTGTCGATGCGGCGAAAAAATTTTGGATTTACCCGCATTACGATTTTACCAGTGGCTCGATCAACTGCAGCTTCGCTTTCTCCTGTGCCGTGGAAGTCTAAGGCGATCCCAGCTTCTAGGTAAGCGGCGATGGCGAAATCTCGCACAGTGGTGGAAGTGCCAGTGGCGAAAATGTAATCTTCTGCGGTGGGGTGCTGGAGGGAGCGCCAAATGCCTTCCACGAATTCGGGAGCATAGCCCCAGTCGCGTTCAGAATCGAGATTTCCCAATTCTAGAATTTCGTCAGAACCTTTGGCGATACGGGCGACGGTGGAGGCGATTTTACGGGTGACGAAGTTCTCGCGCGGCGTGGAGATTCATGGTTATAGAGAATCCCGTTCACAATGAACATGTTATGGGCTTCCCGATAGACCCGGCAGAGATTTGCGGCAAAGGCTTTGGCGCAGCCGTAAGGATTAACAGGACGGAAAGGGGTTTGCTCAGTTTGGGGAGATTCTGCGGGCACTCCGAAAATTTCAGAGGAAGCAGCGTGGAAAAAACGCGGCGGATGGGGCAGATCACGGCAGATTTCTAAAAGGGCGAGGGTAGCGATGGCTGTTTCCGCGACGGTGGACTCTGGGATTTCAAAGCTGAGCCCCACGTGTGACTGACCGGCGAGATGGTAAAATTCTTGGGGAGAAATTTTTGAGATAATGCGGCGGAGAGCGGTGTGATCGCCGAGATCGGCGTAATGAAGCTCGAGGTGTCCACCGTCTTTGCGGAGATGCTCAATCCTTGCTCGATTAAATTGGCTGGAGCGGCGGACAAGGCCGTGGACGGTGTAGCCTTTTTCTAGTAATAGTTCGGCAAGATATGATCCATCCTGACCTGTGATGCCTGAAATGAGAGCAGTTTTCAAAGAAAAGAGTCGCTTGAGAAGGTTGCTGGCACGCTGCCGCCCTTGGTTCTGCGGCCTGAAATAGTCCGCGAATTGTGGCTAGGGGCGTAACAATTAGGAAGTTTTGATGAAGAACTTCACTGCAAGACTGCGTTTCTAGAAAGTTTGTTCAAGAAAAAATGAACAAATAAAAAGGATCAGTTTCGCACGCGAGAAATGCGGCGAATCTGATCCTTTAAATCTCTTGTAATCAGAGATTTATCTAAATAATCATCCCAGCTGCGACTGTCTCGTTTGTTCCGGGATCGATGAGAATGAAGGATCCAGTGGTACGGTTGCGGCGGTAGGAATCGTGAATGAGGGGAACTGCGGTGCGCAGGGAGATACGCCCGATGTCATTCATCGCGAAACTGTCTTTGTCTTCGACCTTGTGGAGGGTATTGATATCGACGTGATATTTTACCTCCTGAATGATCGCTTTGGTTTCTTGGGTCGTGTGACGAATGACGAGTTTGGCTCTTGGAGCCATCGGCTTGTTAGAAAACCAGCAAATCATTGCTTCGATGTCTTGCTCGACTTTGGGAGGGTTATTGGTTTTTACCAAAGTGTCTCCGCGAGAGATGTCGATTTCATCTTCTAGGGTGATGCAGACGGATTGTGGGGCGAATGCTTCGTCGAGTTTTTGATCAGCGCAGTGAATGG
The DNA here is from genome assembly GCA_012032235.1 of Akkermansiaceae bacterium. Taxonomy (GTDB): domain Bacteria; phylum Verrucomicrobiota; class Verrucomicrobiia; order Verrucomicrobiales; family Akkermansiaceae; genus Luteolibacter. The sequence continues at coordinate 8,033 of JAAURL010000101.1, forward strand.
CTTTGATTTTTGAGGTGAAGCCTGATGGCTGCACTGTTACGCTGTCGCCGGGCTTGAAAACGCCACCTGCAACGCGGCCTGCGTAGCCACGGAAATCATGCCATTCATCGCTCATTGGGCGGATGACCCACTGAACGGGAAAGCGTGCATCCACGTGATTTTCTTCGCCACCAACATAGACATTTTCAAGATGGTAGAGAAATGTCGGGCCTCGATACCACGGCATGTTTTCAGATTTATCGACGACGTTGTCGCCATTGAGCGCGGAAATCGGGATGTCGGTGATCTCAACAATGTTGTCTAACCGCGAGGCAAATTCTCGAAAATCTTTGATGATATTTGTGTAAATCTCCTCCGAGTAATCGACGAGATCCATCTTGTTCACGGCCACGACGAGATGCTGGATGCGGAGTAAATTGGCAATGAAGCTATGGCGTTTCGTTTGCTCGATGACGCCTTTGCGAGCGTCTATCAGAATGATGGCGACATTGGCGGTGGAGGCGCCAGTCACCATGTTGCGAGTGTATTGGGTATGGCCTGGAGTATCAGCGATGATGAATTTGCGCTTTGGCGTGGCGAAGTAACGATAGGCGACATCAATGGTGATGCCTTGTTCGCGCTCGGCTTTGAGGCCGTCTGTTAGGAGAGCTAAATTCACGTTTTCGTCGCCGCGCCGACGGGAGGATTCCTCCATCGCTTCGAGTTGGTCTTCGAAGATGGATTTTGAATCATAAAGTAAACGACCGATGAGGGTAGATTTTCCGTCATCGACGGAGCCAGCGGTGGTGAAGCGGAGTAAGTCCATTTTGAGAAAAGTATCTAGTTGTCAGTTTTTAGTTTTCAGGAAGAGAAAAAGTTTAACGATTTGAGAAAGCAATCGCAGCCTGCCATTGATAATCAAGTTGGAGAGTTGCAATCGCAGCTTGGAGAAAAGTTTGGTCGAGAGTTTGCTGCTCGATCATGCCTGCTATGTCACGAAGATGTCGCTGATGGTTGCTCTCCTTGTAAAATTCAAGTTTGTGAAGAATGACATATTCCGGTGGCGCGATAGTGACTTCACAATTTTCTGTTTGAACGCGGCGGGTGTGAGCTAAAGACCAATCCAAGTAAGGATGATTGCGAGATAAATAGATATCTGCTTTTAGGCCAGTTTTGTGATGGATGATATTGAAGTGACCACGTGACTCACGGCGTGATTCGATGACTATGATATCCGAAGGAGGAAGATAGAAATGATCTTGAGGATAGAGAATGGGAAGTTGGCTGATTTGTGACTGCTTTAATAGCACGACCAAGGCGATATCCAGCGTGTTGCGCGGCTCGCCGTAGATCGAGCTAGCGACAGAGCCAGTGATCATGTATTGAATTCCAGCAGCTTCCAGAGGAGCTACAAATAAAGTAATGAAGTCAGGGTCTTGCATGTAGCCAGATGCGGGCAAGTTTTTGTTCGACTTCTATGGGTGATGCATTCGGGAATGAGAGTTTAATTCCGATGCGTTTAAGATTGCGCGTTTGGCTGACAGTTGAGGCTAGAAGTTGATATTTTTCTGAGAGGGACATCTTTTTCCAAGCCTCGGTCTGTGCTGATGATGGAAGATTCATAAGGAAATAACTGAATCAGAAAGTCCAGTTTCCCGTTTCAAGCGATGATCGAGAGCGCGCTCGAAGCTAACGACTTCACGAAGTGCAGATTGGTAGGCGCTGTAGGCACGAATACCGAGATGGGAAAATGATTGGTATAATGTATGTTCTGTATCGATTTCACCCACAGTGATTACACGATCTAGAAGACCTGCTTTTACAAGACGTGGAGATGCGATGGCGGCAAGACACGCTTCAGTGCTTATTTTTCCTATGTGTAAATCAGCGATTCCTTGGCGAATGGTCACTTCACAAGGCAATCCGATCAAGATGTTTGATTTGTCGCTCATGAGTGTATGTCACACCAAGTGTTTATGATATCTTTTAGGGTTTCTATTTCGATAGCTGGGAAACGAATGAGGTTGGATTCGATTTGTATGAAAAGCTCCAGCAGTCGTTCAGATTTGATCAAGCCGGAGCGATACATGCATTCAACATCCGCGATGTCACGGATGTGGTTTCTTTCGAGTTTCGCAAGAGCTTGAGAGTAAAAATCATAATGGTAAAAATCGGTATCTCCATATCGTGCGATGAACAAACTCCGGGATTCCCATCCGGGAAGTTCGGGAATGAAAAGATCGGGTGAGGCGATTTCAATGTTAATGTCGAGTGCGTCTTTGAGTTTGGCGATGCTTTCAAAAAAATGAGAAGGCTCTGGCATCGCTTTGATATCAATATCGATGGTTGATTCTCTCCATTCATGCAGAACCGCGCTGCCACCACCTGTTAGATAGATTTTTCCGCCCTTGCCGAGAGCATTTCCAAATGCTTCGAGGAATTTCTCAAGTCGTGCTTTATCTACCAGTTGGCGCATGGCTTAAAAATACCCTTCTTTTTTCCGATCTTCCATCGCGGTTTCAGAGCGCTTGTCGTCGGAGCGGGTGCCACGTTCGGTTTGGCGGGCGGCGGCGACTTCGGCGATGACTTCGTCTAGGTTTGAGGCGGGAGATTCTACAGCGCCAGTGCAGGTTGCATCGCCGATGGTGCGAAAGCGGACGACGCGGCGAGTCACAGGCTCGTGCTCTTGTGCTTTCAAAAATTCAGTGACGGCGAGGAGCGAGCCATTGCGTTCAAAGACATCACGCTCGTGAGAGAAATAGATGGATGGTAGTGGAATTTCTTCGCGCTGGATATACATCCAAATGTCCATTTCGGTGAAATTGGAGAGCGGGAAAACGCGGAAATGTTCGCCGGGATTTTTACGGCCGTTAAAAAGGTTCCAGAGTTCTGGGCGCTGATTTTTTGGGTCCCATTGGCCGAAGTCGTCACGGTGGGAGAAGAAGCGTTCTTTGGCGCGAGCTTTTTCTTCGTCGCGGCGGCCACCGCCTAGGCAGGCATCGTATTGATTCTTTTCAATGGTGTCTAACAGTGTGACGGTTTGCAGCTTATTGCGCGAGGCGTTCGGACCTTTTTCTTCGATGACGCGGCCTGTGTCGATG